>JALOMK010000281.1 GCA_025455505.1 Bacteroidales bacterium | reverse complement strand
AGGATTGCCAGACCCCTTGACACTGAAATCGACATGGACCTGTTAAGCAACAGCAAGGGAGTAACCTTCAGGAAAGCAATCCTTGAAATGGACGGCTACAGTTTCACCGCAGAAGGTTCAGCCGGACCCGGAACTATGATCGATCTCAGGCTTACTGGCAATAATGTTGATATCTCCAGGGTAAAGGATTATCTTCCGGCAAAGTATTACGACTACGTATCTAAGTATGAACCCAGGGGAATTCTTGAAATTGGTGCCGTAATAAAGGGAGAATCGGAAAAACCCGGATCACCTCACATTGAAGTATCAGGGAAGCTTGAAAAGGGTACTGTTGAATACGGGAAAAGCAGCATTGGTGTCAGGGACCTGTCCTTTTCAGCATTCTATACAAATGGCGCGCAAAACAGCAGCAGGACATCCTCCCTTACAGTAAAGAACTTCAGGGTGACGCTCGGCTCCTCAGGTTTTACAGGGTCCTTTTCCCTGCGTGACTTCAGTAAGCCCGCTGCTGATTTGTCGTTCAACGGCAGGATTATCCCTGCGGAAATCAGGGAATTCCTGGGTTTAAGCTCACTTTCAACAGCTGGTGGCTCTGCCGATGTTGAAATTAACATGAGAACAAGCGAGTGGCCATCCGGAGATCTGTCAGCAGCGGCGCTTCTTTCCCTTAATCCGTCTGCCAGAATAAGTTTCAATTCCTTATCCCTCGGTTTTAACCACGACTCACTGTTATTAAGGAACATTACAGGTGATGCAGTATTCGGTGAGCTTTCAAGATCTGCAGGCATGAGTTTCAATTACAACGGACAACAGGTAAGCCTCAGCGGAGAATTTGAAAATCTTCCCGGATGGATCGCGGGCGATGGTTCGGTGCTGAAGGCTGAAGCCACAGCCTCATTTTCAAGGTTTATCCCTGAAATATACATGGCCTGGGGCGATAACGACACTCTCTCCGGACCCGAGCTTCCTGATGATATAATTGCAGATATCAGCTTCAGGGCGGATACAATTGAATACAAGAAACTATCTGCCCTTAACGTGTCAGGAAAGCTTCTGTACAAACCAAAAACTCTTTCATATAATTCTCTCTTTTTAAATACATTGAACGGAAGCATATCCGGCAATGGTTTACTCTCACAAAATGTCAATGGCACTTTCATTTCAAGAGGAAGCTACATTCTGGATGGGATAAACATTAAAAAAGCCTTTATAAGCTTCGGTAATTTCGGCCAGGACTTTATAAAGGCAGAGAACATCTCGGGCGACATTTCAGGCACTCTGTCTGTCCTGCTGCCGATGAACAGCTTCATGGTGCCCCAGACAGGATCCATAACAGCCGAAGGGCACTATCTTATAACAGAAGGAGCTCTTACCGACTTTGAACCGGTTAAGGAACTTTCAGATTTCATTGAGCTTTCCGAGTTGCAGAATATTAGATTTGAAGAACTTGAGAACGACTTCTATATCCGCTCAAACAACTTCCATGTCCCGCAGATGGAGGTAAGATCGTCTGCTGCTGATCTGAGCATCAGCGGTATTCACAGCTTCGGGAATAACTACGAATATCATGTCAGGATACTCCTTTCGGAGCTCCTGAGCGGGAAGAGGCGGAGAAACAGCGGACCCGTGACTGAATTCGGAGCAGTGGAGGATGACGGACTCGGCAGGACTTCTATACTGCTAAAAGTGGTTGGCACAGATGATGACGTGAAAGTAAGCTATGACATGAAGGCTGCATCGTCGGGAGTGAAGACAAGCATGAAAAAGGAAAAGGAGAATATAAAGAGCATTCTTAACCAGGAATATGGCTGGTACCAGGGTGATTCTGCAGCCACAGAAAAGCCGGCTGCAAAGAAACAGCGATTCAGGATAAGCTGGGATGAGGCTGATGTAAACAAGGCAGCCACTGCTCCGCCCCCTGACGAAAAAAAAGAAAGCGGGCTTAAAAAGATCTTTAAAAAGAAAGAAAATTGAATCCCCTCGGAAAAAAGACCCTCTGGAAGCTGGCCCTGCTTCTTTTTGCCGTACTTATAGGCACGGGATCGCTTGTGTATACCGAGTCGCTGGTAAGGCGCCTGAAGGTTGAGGAAAGGAAAAACGTTGCTCTCTGGGCTGAAGCCACAAGGCTCATCTCCCTTCCCGAAATGAACCAGAACATTGAATTTCTCACCTCAATAATCGAAACAAACAAAACAATTCCTGTAATTCTTACAGACGAGGCCGACAGCATAATCTCAGCGGGGAACTTCAGGAATCAGCGGGAGGAAAATCCGGAATATCTGAGGAAGGCCCTGAGGAAAATAAAGGAAAAGAACGAACCAATAGTAATAGAACTCGACGGCGGCCATTACAACCTGATATACTACAAGGACAGCATCATCCTGACGATGCTTAAATACTACCCCTACATCCAGCTCTCAATTATCCTTCTCTTCATTCTCGTCTCATGGCTTGCGTTCAGCTCATCTCGAAAGGCAGAGGAAAACCAGGTGTGGGTCGGAATGTCGAAGGAAACCGCTCATCAGCTCGGGACCCCTACTTCATCTCTTGCCGGCTGGATAGAGGTTATGCAGCACAGGCATCCCGAAATCTCGATAACAAAGGAACTCAGCAGGGATGTCGAGCGGCTTGAAAAGGTTACGGAACGTTTCTCAAGAATAGGATCAAAGCCGGCACTGGTAAATGATAATATCACTGATACAGTGTTGCGTACCTTTGATTATCTCAAGTCAAGAACTTCATCCAAGGTCCGGTTCATCAGCGATTTCAACGCATCGCGCAGGATAATTATCCCGGTTAACACGGCCCTGATTGAATGGGTCATCGAGAACGTATCGAAGAATGCAATTGACGCGATGGAAGGAGCCGGCACAATTACGGCCAGGATTACCGAGACCGACACCCAGGCTTTCATTGACATAACCGATACGGGAAAGGGAATACCAAAGCCACTTGTAAAGAAAATATTCAATCCCGGGTTCACAACCAAGCAAAGGGGATGGGGCCTGGGGCTCTCTCTTGCAAGACGGATAGTGGAGGAATACCACCACGGCAGGATCTTTGTCAGGAGCTCCGAAATGGGCAAGGGAACCTGCATAAGGATCATTCTCAACAAATAACTATCTTTGCCCCCCTGCAATGAAAAGAGAAGATTTTGAACTGATGGCTCCTGCCGGTTCGTGGGAGTCGCTCGTTGCCGCATCACAGGGAGGAGCCGATTCGGTCTATTTCGGCGCCGAACAGCTTAACATGCGTGCCGCCTCATCCAATAACTTCACTGCCGCCGACCTTGCCGCCATAGCTTCGTACTGCAATGAAAAGGGACTCCGGAGCTACCTTACGCTTAACGTCGTTCTTTATGACGGCGAGGCAGAACAGATGCGCCGCCTTGTGGATGCCGCCGCAGAGAACGGCATCACAGCTGTAATTGCTTCCGATATCTCGGTTATTGACTATGCATTCTCAAGTGGACTGGAAGTGCACCTCTCTACCCAGCTTAACATAAGCAATGCCGGAGCACTGGAGTTCTATTCGAAATGGGCTGACGTTGCTGTGCTTGCCAGGGAGCTGAATCTCGAACAGGTCAGGCATATCTATGACCAGATCAATACGAGAAATATATGCGGACCAGGCGGTAAGCCGGTCAAACTTGAAATGTTCGTCCACGGGGCGCTCTGCATGGCGGTTTCGGGAAAATGCTACCTCAGCCTCCATGAGAATAACAAGTCGGCAAACAGGGGAGAATGCTACCAGACTTGCAGGAAATCGTACATAGTCACCGGAAAAGAATCGGGATATGAACTTGAGATAGATAATGAATACATTATGTCGCCCAAGGATTTATGTACTATCGGATTTCTTGACAGGATTGCTGAAGCCGGTGTAAG
>JALOMK010000280.1 GCA_025455505.1 Bacteroidales bacterium | reverse complement strand
TGCGCCGGATTATAAGCCGTAAATTCAACACTCCTGATATCGCTGTCGCAGATCACTCTGCACCTGGTTATGCCCTCCGGGAGCTCATCCGGAACAATAATGTGCTCCGCAAGCCGCAGCGGCTTGTTCTGGCCGAAGAGTACCCGTCTCGACCTGTTGAGTCTCGCCTCGTGCAGTTCCAGGTTATGGGCCTTTCCGCCGCTGATCCTTATTGTTTCAAATAACAGGGACATATATCTTATCTGTCATTTCATCGTATTCCGAACGGGGATCGCTGAAGGAGGTGATACCTCCCCCGCTCCTGTATCTGTATCCGTTTGCCGTGGCCTCAATATACCTGATAAGTACGCAGCTGTCGAGTTCCGATCCGTCAAAGAGTCCGAAAATACCCGTATAATATCCGCGTTTTTCACCCTCTGCGGCCGCTATGATTTCAGTGGTCCTCCTCTTCGGGGCTCCGCTAACTGAACCTGCAGGCAGAAGCGCATAAACAATGTCCCCGATCCTGGAAGAATAATCACCGGGAAGATCACCTGATATCTCCGAACTCACCTGCAACAAACTTCTCCTTCCGGTTTCTATTGTTTCGGTATACCTGAACCGCTCCACTCTTACCCTTTCCGACACGCAGCCAAGATCATTCCTGATCAGGTCGACTATTGTATAATGCTCTGCGGTTTCCTTAGGGTCGTTCAGGATCAGCTCCTTCGCACCCGGGATAGCGGCATCAATAGTCCCTTTCATCGGGAACGACCTGATTTTCCCGTCACTTATCCTGACGAAAATTTCGGGGGAGAAGCAAACGAACTGATCCTTCAGCCAGACCCTGTACCTTGCCCTGCTCAGGTAATAAATGTCCATAAGGGAGCAATTGAGCTCCACCGGCGTTGAACACGTGAGATTAAGAAGGTATGTGTTCCCATGTGCTATCTCTTCCTTCACCCTGGTGAATTTAACAAGGTATTCTTCCCTGTCCTGCGGACGACTTCTCATTTCAAGTCCGTGGCGATGGCCACCCGGGCCCTTTCTGTTTGTTACGCCGTTCAGGTCAAAAAGCAGGCTCCCCGTATCGACTTCATCAACCCGAAAGATCTGTGGCTTCTCAAGCTCGAAATCAATCAGGAAGACAAAGGGAATCCCCTCCCCTCCCAGGCTGTTCATCTGATCTTTTATACTATTTTTGCCATCCATCGTCCGGAAGCCAAAAATATGAATAAAACAAGACCGGCTGTATTGATTGTCGACAATTATGACTCATTTACTTTCAACCTGGTGCAGCTCGTCAGGGAAAGCGGTGACTTCATTATTGATATAGTAAAGAACGACAGGATTTATATTCCGGGAAGCGGAAAGTATGACGGGTTCCTGTTTTCGCCGGGACCCGGTATCCCGGGGGAGTTTCCGGCGATGCAGGAATTGCTTCGGATATACGGCATGAATAAAAGTTTCCTTGGCATCTGCCTGGGGCACCAGGCTATAGCTGAATTTTTCGGGCTGAATCTTGTAAGGCTGGACGATGTCAGGCACGGGGTCGGTACAGTCGTCAGGATCACGGATCCGTCAGATTACATTTTCCATGGAATGCAGGCTGAATTCAGGGCCGGCTTGTACCATTCATGGGCTGTCGGGAACAGTCCTGAACTTAGCTGCGGAGAATCAGAACTCAGAATAACAGCGCTTGACAATGAAGGAGTCATTATGGCCCTCTCGCACCGCGAATATGACATTAAAGGAGTGCAATTCCATCCTGAATCCTGGATATCACCCGAATCGGGTGCCATCGTGCGGAACTGGCTCGCATATCTTACAGCAAGAGTGAATCACGTCTGCCAATGAATCATCTTCAAAAAATATTAATCGCTGAAAAGACTTTTAGCGGGGCAGCTGCTTGCCGACTGGTTCGATGAGGTCCCAGAGATTTCCATAGATATCGCTGAACACTGCCACTCTTCCGTAAGGTTCATCCCTTGGCTCCCTGACAATTGTAACATTGTTTTCAATAAGGTTACTGTAGTCTCTTTCAAAATTGTCGGTATTAAGAAACAGGAATACCCTTCCTCCGGTCTGGTTGCCAATGTATTTCTGTTGCTCCTGATTTGCTGCCCTGGCCAGGAGCAGGGAGCATGTTCCGGAGCCTTTCGGCCTGACAAGCACCCAGCGCTTGTGTTCCGAAATCACTGTATCTTCAACAAGCTCAAAATTTAGCACCCTTGTATAGTAATCAATTGCCCTGTCATAGTCGTCTATTACAAGTGTTACACATGCCAGTCTCTGGTTCATTTTGCTGAGTTTTTAAATGTATGCAATCCGGCATATTGTTAAATCAATATTCGCTCAGGATTTATATTTCAAAATTTCCTTCATCACGCCGGCTTCGAAAGGATTACCATGCCCCGGGTATATCTTCCTGATTCCCATGCCCAAAAGCATATTCCAGTTTTCTTTTATTAATTCTATATCCTGGGCATAGATCGGTAAGCCCGGACTGCGCCGGAAAGGGAAGCCATCATGAGCCATGCAGCCTACAAGTGCTTCACCGGTACCAAGGATCACGCTTAGCGATCCGACCGTATGACCCGGCGTGTGCACTACCCGGCCGTCAATCCCATATTCGTTCAACGGATAAGGTTCATCTCCGAGCAGGATATCGGGTGTGAATTTCTTAAAAGGTATTTTGAAAGCAAAGATAAGCGGCTTTGTCAGCCTGCCCTTTAGGTTTACACCCTTGGGGACCAATACTTTGTCGCCTTCAACGCATTCGCTTTCGCTCCTGTGTATTGCAATCTTCGCCCCGGTATATTCCCTTATTGCAGCTGCAGATCCGCAGTGGTCGAAGTGCGAATGTGTCAGCACTATAAGCTTTATTCTTGCCGGGTCAATCCGGCTTTCTGCAAGCACCCTTTTGAAAACCTTAAGTTTCCCCGGCATGCCGGCGTCAACCATTACTATGTCCCTGCCGATAATCAGGTGGCAGCTTGTAACCCCAAGTTTAAAGGAAATAATACTCGTCTCCATTATACTTCAATATTACGATTAATAACGGATCCTGAAAAACTTCAACCGGGTCGGATCACTTTTGGAATTCTGTCAGGAATTTAGTCCCGATCTCAGCCCGGGATAATATGATGTCAATCGTATGTCTCAGCAGACAATGATTTTCTCATTTCCCGGATTTCGTTAACAATGGCCCCATAAGCCTTTTCCCAGTCCTTCCTGCTTACAATGAATGCAAATATGCATAAGCCAATCCAGAAAACAATCCAGATGGCCGCAAGCAAACTGACCTTATCGGTATAGTTTGAGAGACGCTCGACAAAAACCATACCTCCTCCTGTTCCGAGTATCAGAAGCAGCGGGATAACGATCAGCCAGTCCCTCAGGCGCATAAACCGGAATCTTTTCTCTGCAATGTCAAGGAATTCTGTCATGGGACGACAATATGCCGAGTCGGAAAGGGGTCTTCCCGCGAGGTAAAGGTATATCGAACCTGCAAAAAAGCCTGCAGCCAGGATAATAAAGCCGGTCTTTGATGCCGGTGAGGCTGTCCTGCTTAGCGAGATATAGATGAAAGCCATTGCCATGTCAGCGACAGCAACTATTATTGCCTTCTTCCACTTCTTTCCCATGTATGAGCGGATCCGGCCCATTATGTTATTCAAGTCATCATGGCCAGAATCGGTTAATATTCCCGCCGTTTTTACCTTCAGAGATTTAAAATCATCTAGTTCCATTTTTCTCCTCCCACTCCTTTTTTACCTGTTTCTTAATCCTGTGAATCCTTGTTCTTACATTGGCTTCCGACAAACCTGTTACCGATGAAATTTCGCGCGTGTCAAGTTCCTACTCAGGAAGCCCTCGAAAAAGCGCAGCTTCTCATCCCTGTCACTGTCACCTTCCTCCTGCTCATCAGCAAGGTCAAAGTTGCCTGTTTCGGGCAGGTTGATACCGGAACCAATTACCTTCTTTGCGTCACGCGAATATGTAAGGCATACGTTGGTTGCAATCCGGTAGATCCATGTGCCGATAGCGGCCTCACCCCTGAATGTATTAAGGTTCAGCCATACTTTCAGGAACACTTCCTGGGCAGCGTCGAGGGCTTTATCCCTGTCGCCAAAATACCTAACACAAAGTCTTACTACTTTCGGATAGTTCTCGTCGACAGTCTTCCTGAAAAGCTCTTCCTTCATCACCCGGATTTATTTTACCTTTTGATCACTTAAAGGTGAAATTGTTACATACGGAGTGGTTTAATTTATTTCCGCGGGGGAATAAGCCTGACTGTCCGCTCTCGCTTTTTTAATTATCCTGATAATGACCAGTACTATGCTTATTACTATCCAGGCAGAGATTACAAGTATGGCGAGCAGGTTAAATGAGAAGTCAATGTCGAACTGAAACTGCTGCTGCCTGAATTTCCAGTCCTGCCCTTCCCTGACCATTACACCGGTCAGTCGAAGCGGGAGAACAAGCAGTCCCGACATGTCAAACCTTACAAAGCCCCGGGTTGCAAACCAGGCTGTATTTCCGTCCGAGGATATGAAGGCGCTGTCGCAATCGAACACACAATCGCCCCACGATTCCCAGTCTGTTCCTACAAGCCTTGCAGCATTTTCATATCCTGAGTAGATCTCCCGGGGCATTGTTCCGATGATAAGTACGTTTTCCCTTGAGTAAAGGCTTTCCATGAAACTGTCGAGCAAGGACGGGTCGCGGCTTGTATATCCCGCCTGGAATCTCTTAAGCTGTACGATTATTTCGTTTCTGACTGAATAAGGCGCATCGCCTTTTGAATAAACCGCGGATTTTGGGTGCACTACAGAATTCTCATCAGCTTTTTTAAATTGCCGTGTAACAAGAAAAAGGACAATGAACAGCAGTGCTATTCTGAAAATGTTTTGAGAGATCTCTTTCATTGTTTTTTGGTATAAAGACGTTGCAGAGTT
Organism: Bacteroidales bacterium; assembly: GCA_025455505.1. Lineage (GTDB taxonomy): Bacteria > Bacteroidota > Bacteroidia > Bacteroidales > VadinHA17 > LD21. The sequence continues at coordinate 235 of JALOMK010000280.1, read as the reverse complement.
TATTGTGCAGTATCAGAGGCTGCTGCCAATGCCTTAGCTACAGGATCGCCTCAGGACCTGAGCTTATCGGTTCCTTTGTCAGCCCGGATTCTATTATAATAGTCCGTTTCCACCAGAGCCCTGGTTCTCTCAGACCCATGTGATGGCAGGAAAAGATGACATTTCGTTGAAAGGAGCTTCTGCCAGCTCTTCAGAAGGAGCGTCGGATCAGTTGCAAATGGAGGAAAAGCAGTCC
>JALOMK010000279.1 GCA_025455505.1 Bacteroidales bacterium | reverse complement strand
CCCTCTTAATATCAGGATTTATTCAGTTACAGGTATTCTTGTTTCGGATTCTGAGTCAGAGACCCAGCTCGGTCTGCCGGTAACGATTGATGTCGGGCACCTGCCTGCGGGTTCCTATTCTGCAGCATTCAGGAGCAGGATAAGCGGTATATCAGTATCGGCAAGGTTTATTGTTCTCAGGTAATCCATGTTATTTGCTACTGTCGTTAAAAGGCCTATTTTTGTACATGTCTTTGTTGATGTCTGTACAGTGAAAGGAGTAGTTTAGTTATATGATTTACATGAGATATTCAAAAAAAACTTTATCATTTATTGCGGCTATCGGGTTATCTGTCCTCAGGCTTTCCGGCCAGGGCGCCTATCTGCCCCCCGACAAGCCAAAACTTGTAGTTGGAATTGTTGTTGAACAGCTGAAATATGACCAGCTCGAGAAATACCGCGACAAGTTCAGCGAGGAAGGGATCAAACGCCTGATAAACGAAGGATCATATTTCAAAAATGCCTCATATCATTATATGCTGACTCAGTCGGCCCCGGCTCATGCAACTATCTCAACCGGAACGGAACCTTCATTTCACGGCATTACTTCTGATCACTGGTACCTGCCTCTTAAAAACGAGCTGATATCCTGCTCGAAAGACATCTCAGTGAATCCCGTGGGAGGAAGTTACGAATCAGGACTTCACTCCCCCGTAAATCTCCAGGCCTCAACATTTACCGATGAACTTGAAATGGCAACAGGCAGAAAAGCCAGGTCTTTCGGCGTGGGGATTAAGGAAAGCTCTGCAATCTTCTCAACCGGCCATGCAGCCGATGGGGTATTCTGGTTCGATGACGTTACCGGAACATGGATGACTAGCACGTATTATACCGCTAAAATGCCCGGGTGGGTCAACGACTTCAATGCCCTTAAACCTGCCGAAACTTACATTAACGGTATATGGAGCCTTCTTAAGCCTGCCGATTACTATACCGATTGCCTGCCCGACTCAAATGCGTTTGAGTTTGGATTCAATTCACAGGTCACCTTCCCCTATGACCTGAAGAAAATGCGACCCAAAGCCGGACTTTTCAGTGCAAAGCAGGATTATGCACTCCTCAGGGAGACACCATTCAGCAACTCTTTGACAACCAGCTTTGCAATCAGGCTTATGCAGCAGGAAAAGCTCGGGAAGGATGATGTAACAGATTTTATATCAATATGTTACTCTGCAACTGATAACATTGGACACAGGTTCGGACCTTCTTCAGTTGAGATGGCAGATGCCATATTCAGACTTGATGATGAGATCAAAAACCTTCTGAAGTTTCTGAACGACTCGATTGGCAAAAGAAATGTCCTCGTTTATTTTACTTCAGCCCACGGTATTGCTGAGATACCGGCAGTACAGGACAGCTACAGGATCCCTGCCGGAATTTTCAGGCAAAGCCAGGCCCTGCAGATACTCAGAAGCTACCTGAATGCTGTTTACGGAGAAGGCGACTGGGTGAAGGGATATTCTGAAAGACAGATCTATCTTAACAGGACCCTGATTGAAGATGCAAGACTCTCACTTGAGGATGTCCAGAAAAAGGTGGCCCGCTTCCTTGTCCAGTTTTCGGGTGTGGCTGCTGCCTACCCTTATTCTGCCTTTGAAGCCAACGATTTTGGCAATGGCAACCTGAGGAGGATCAACAATAATTTCAATCCGCTGAGGACAGGCGATGTTATCATTGCCCTGCTTCCCGGGTGGATAGAAAAGGAAGGCGATTACGTGACAAACCACAATTCTCCTTATGAATACGATTCGCATGTGCCGCTTATATGGTACGGCTGGACAGTCAACAGGGCCACAATTGCAAGACGTGTGAACATGACCGACATAGCGGCAACACTGAGTTCCCTCTGCAGGGTTCCGTATCCGAACTCCAGTACAGGAGAGCCGATGGTGGAGCTGTTCAGATAGCATAATTGATTAAGGAGCAGCGTAATGCGCCCAGAGGATGCCAGAGGCAGGGAAGCAGTCTTATTGTTGCGACTGTCAGCGCAATGAATCACGCACAAGGCAGACATCCCTGAGCAACTGCGGATTTTTCTCACATCCGTTGCCTATTACAAGCATATCGGCTCCTGCACGGAAGATGTCCCGTGCATTTTCACTGTTTCTTATCCCGCCTCCCACAGCCAGCGGCAGCGATATGTTCTCCCTGACCTCTTTTATTATTTCAGAAGGTACATGCATCAGGGCGCCGCTGCCGGCTTCAAGATAGATCATCCTGAGCCCGAGCATCTCACCTGCCAATGCAGTTGCCACAACAATATCAGGCTTGTCGGAAGGGATGGCTTCGGTCTGGCTGATATACTCAACCGATGTCTTGTTTCCGCAATTGATGAGGATATATCCCGTGGGAACAAGTTTTTCCCTCAGGCCTGAAAGGAATGGGGCAGCAATAACATGATTGCCAATAAGCAGATCGGGATTGCGGCCGGAAATTAGAGATAGGAGCAAAATAATGTCGGCCTTGCCTGTCAGCTGCAGGAGGTTGCCGGGAAACAGCACAACCGGAATGCTGCATCTCTGCTTTACGTAATCGATCAGTACATCTATGCTTCTGAAGGTCAGGCTTCCTCCTGTAAATATATAATCGGCTTTTGCCTCACATGCCACTTCGAGAAGTGAGTCAAGCGACTTTCCCGTTGCCTTGTCCGGGTCGAGAAGCAGGGCAACACTCTTGCCGGAAGGAAATTCACTGCTTTTCATAATTCTTTTTTGTCCAGACAATTGCGTAATTATCATACCTTGTGTAATTGAGGTCAAATGATTCATTTATCCTGTCAGTATGGACCTTCCCCTTTATCTCCCCTGAATCATTGACCTCGAAGGGATCGATTGTAATATTTTTTCTTATGCTTATACCTTCTTTGTCACATATTTTATAAAGAGCCTCCTTGGCGCACCAGTGCAGGTAGAGATGGTACTTTCTTTTTTCCGGATCCTTTGAGATCTTTTCCTTTCTGTTGATGAACTTGAATGCTATGGCACCGATGTTTGAACTCATGTATTCAAGGTCGATGCCAACTTTCTCGCGTGTGCTTGTAAGTATTGCAGTCAGCTTGTGTGAGTGGGTAATACTTATGAACCTTGATCCGTCCTTCAGAAAGGGCTTGTTGTTCTTGTTATACACTATCCTCGCATCGCTGCCAAGCAGTTCAGCAAGCAAGGCCCTGACGCTAAGGAATTCGAGTTTTCTTGAATTGCTGCTATAACCTTTGAATCGCTTGAGGTCATCACCGTCAAGTTTAACCATTTCAAGAAGTGTCTTCAGGTCCTCTTCGATTTTCCAGACTCCCAGGATCGAATTTTCGTTCAGAAAATGTTTTGTGATGCAGCCCATACGAATAATTATGTTAATGCTTCCATCTGAGCGACTCTGCAAGGTGCTCAATATCGGCCCTGAAAAAGTCTATCACAGGCGACAGGGAGTCTTCATCAGGTTCTGCATCGAAGTAAAGGGAGCCCCGGAGGTAGTGCTTTACGCTGTCGGTAAGATAAAACTGTACCGCCGTTGCCGTATTCCCCTTCAGGTCATACAGGATCCCGTAAACCTTACGTGAAGTGTCGGAATAGTACTTTTCACTTATTGCATCTGCCCTTGTAATATGGTTTTTTACGTTCATCCTGTAGGTCTGTTCCATTATCTCATTGAAATCACTCCCTACTTTCATGTAGGTCAGATATATTTTTGCTTTGTAAGCAGGGAATTCAATATTGAACCAGCCTTGCTTTCCGGGATCATCGGTTCCGGGTGATATTTTCCCATACACCGGGTATTCGAATGAGAAGGGGAGCGCTTTGTCCTCATCCAGAACATTAAACTCCCTGTATTCCTTGGCAGGCAGGTCAATCCTGAAATGTCCTTTAGGCCTGGGGACATT
>JALOMK010000278.1 GCA_025455505.1 Bacteroidales bacterium | reverse complement strand
TGCGCCTTTCCGAAAAAAGGCAGCATATGATGCTCACACATGGAGTATATGTCAATGTCCTTGACAAGCACCATCTGCTTGTAATCCTCTTTGAATTTCGCAGAGTTGACTATTGCGCAGGCATCCTGGTTATATCCCATTGTCAGGAAACTCATAGCCTTGGCAACTCTTGAGGGAGTATTCAGTAATCCCTCCCTGTCGGGATCTTCCCCGATAAGCTGGAGTACACGGTAATAAATACCTGCCAGTTCCTCTATTGTAGCCTTGTCCCATGTTTCGGTCTTGGTGTAGCCGTTGCTGTCGAGTCCTGTTCCGTCGTTGACTTTGTGAATCTTGTTAACCATAATATTCAACTGTATTGTTTTCGGTTTCTTCAATTTTTACGCAATGCAGGGAAGCCCCTGCCCTGGTGATCTCAGGTTCCAGCTCATTCCAGATTGAAACAGCCAGGTTCTCCGTGGTTGCAATCTTTCCTGACATGAAGTCAACCTCTGTGTTTATGTTCCTGTGGTCGAGCTTGACGATTACGCGGGAAAGAATGATCTCCTTGAGAGTTGTCATGTTAAGAACAAACCCGTTCTCAGGCGACAGTTCACCCTTTACAGTTACCCACAATATATAATTATGACCGTGCCAGTTGGGATTTGAACATTTCCCGAACACTATGTTGTTCTGGTCATCTGTCCAGTCAGGCCTGTACATCCTGTGCGCTGCAGAGAATCTTTCTCTTCGTGTCAGATAAATCATTGCTCCGCTGATAGAGCTGCAATATTAACCAAATAATTTGATCTTTATAAACAGTAAAAGCAATATATTTATGCCATGCATTGATGAGACTCCCGTTTATTCCAATGTCAATGAGAATATTATATGTTACAGCAACTGAGACCGAGGGTAATACCCTCAGGAGACTGCTGAAGCCATCGGGCAGTTCAGAAGTATTCAGATACGGGATGACCAGCATCGAACTTCTGGTCACGGGCGTCGGGTCGGTGGCAACTGCCTGGCGGCTGACCAAAAGACTGGCTGGCGGACCCGTCCCGGATCTTATAATAAACGGGGGGCTGGCTGGCAGCTTCAGGGATGAGATAAGGACAGGAGATGTAGTAATTCCACTGAGTGATACCTTTGCCGATGCGGGGATTGAGGATCATGAGAAACACCTGACGCTTTTTGAAGCCGGCCTGTCTGATGCTGATGGCTTCCCTTTCAGCGGCGGCTTGCTGCGGGCTGAAAATGATTTTGTTCCTCTTGCAGTCGGCCTGTGTCCTTTTGCAAGGGCCATAACCGTTAACCGGGCTTCCGGTTCAGCGCCCACAATTGCAGCCTTAAGGGAAAATTTCAATCCTGACATTGAAACAATGGAAGGTGCAGCTCTGTTTTATGTATGCCTTCTTGAGAAGGTACCTTTTCTCGCGCTGAGGGCTGTCTCGAACAAGGTTGAACCCAGGAACAGGGCCGGCTGGGATACAAGGCTCGCACTCGATAACCTGTCTGCCATGCTTGGGAAATTACTTTTTAAACTTGAAGGGAAATGAAACTTACACTTGGCTTTTCTCCCTGTCCCAATGATACATTTATTTTTGATGCAATGGTTCATGGCAGGATCGACACTGAGGGCCTTGAATTCGATTATTTCCTTGCAGACGTGGAAGAACTCAACAGGAAGGCCTTTGAATCAGGACCGGATATTACAAAAATGAGTTTTCATGCATATGCATATGCCGCTGACAATTACCTGATTCTTGATGCTGGCAGTGCACTCGGGTTTGGAAACGGCCCTCTGCTTATCAGCAGGGAACCGGTAAGTGATAGTGATATCCCTTCTCTGAGGATAGCCATTCCCGGGATCTACACAACTGCCAACCTTCTCTTCAGCCTGGCCTGGCCCGGGGCTATGGATAAAAGAGTCTATCTTTTTTCCGATATAGAGAGGGCTTTGCTTGGGAATGAGGCCGATGCAGGCATCATAATACATGAAACACGCTTCACATACATGAAAAAGGGTCTTGTTAAGTTAGCGGACCTCGGCGAATACTGGGACGGGCTTACTTCATTGCCGATTCCGCTTGGAACCATTGCAGTTAACCGCAGAGTGCCTGAGGACGTTTCCCTTAAGGTTAACAGGATAATGAAGCGAAGCATAGAATTTGCAAGGAATGACTCGCTTGCTTCTTTTTCATTCGTATCGGAGAATGCCAGGGAGATGGACAGGGAAGTTATGAACAGGCATATAAAGTTATATGTAAACGATTTTACTGCGGACCTCGGTACGGAGGGACGAAATGCTGTCAATACCCTATTCAGGACCGCAACATCAAAAGGTATATTGCCAGTTCTTCCCGACAGGATTTTTCTTACTTCCTGAGCTTGCCCGGGAGTGTTGAATTTTCGTAACTTTGAACATACATTTCCGAGGATTGTTTTATTTACTATATTCTAACTCTTAAATAAACCCGCAATGGCATTTGAATTACCAAAACTTCCGTACAGTCTTAATGCTCTTGTTCCATACATCAGCGAAGAGACTCTTGAGTACCATTATGGCAAGCACCATCTTGCGTATCTCAATAACCTGAATGGACTGGTTCCAGGAACAGAGTTCGAAAAGGCTGACCTTGTGTCGATCATCAGGAAAGCCGAAGGAGGAATTTATAATAATGCAGCCCAGGTCTGGAACCATACATTCTATTTTGAATCATTCTCGAAAGACGGCAGAAGGGAACCGAAGGGTGAACTGGCAGATGCTATAAATGCATCGTTCGGGTCACTCGAGGGATTCAGGGAGCAGTTCAACAAGGCAGCAGCCACCCTGTTCGGCGCGGGATGGGCATGGCTGGCAAAGAACCCTGATGGCACACTGCAGATAGTCCAGGAATCAAATGCAGGAAACCCGCTAAGGAAAGGCCTGAAGCCCCTGTTGACATGTGATGTATGGGAACATGCCTACTACATCGATTACAGGAATAAACGACCAGATTATATAAAGTCTTTTTGGGAGATTCTTGACTGGGATCTTGTTGCACAGCGTTATTGATAATTCTAATTTCTCACCTGAATGGATCTCGGAAAACTTGTCCTGATGACCCGGTCATGCCGGAGATTTGATGAATCGCTCCTTATTGACCGTCAATTGCTGGAAGGCCTTGTTAATTTGGCAAGACTTTCGGCTTCGGGGGCTAACAGGCAGCCTCTTAAATACATTATTGTCAACTCGCCTGACACTTGTCAAAAAGTATTCCCCTTTCTGGCCTGGGCGGGTTACCTCACAGAATGGCCCGGTCCCGGAAATGGAGAGAGGCCCTCTGCATACATTGTTGTAGCAGGTGACAGATCGGTAACTGATAATTTCGGTATCGACCATGGTATCGCGGCACAGACAATTATGCTTGGAGCAACCGAAGCTGGATACGGAGGATGTATAATAGCCTCAATTAAGAGGCAGGAGCTTGCTGACAGCCTGGGCCTGACCGATAACTTTGAGATTCTCCTCGTTCTGGCCCTCGGAAAGCCGGTTGAGAAAATTATCCTTGAAGATATAAAAGACAATGATGTAAGATACTGGCGCGATTCCGAAGGAAATCACCACGTCCCTAAAAGAAAACTTGAGGATATTATTCTAAAGCTCTGATAATCAATGTAGGACAGTGAGAACCCTGTCGTTTGCATTATTGCTTCTTTTTTCTGTCTGCGCTGTAAAAGCACAGCAGCAGATAATAAAACAATCTGTTATTGTCAGCGGTATTGTCAGGGATGGCGTTACTGTTGAAGCACTGCAGGGAGTCAGGGTGCTCAGGAATAATTCCGCTTCATCACTTACAGGGGCTGACGGTTCTTTTATAGTAAATGCCTTAAGCAGCGATACACTTGTATTTAAAGCACTGGGATACAAGGATGCGATTCTAATCTTAAGGGAT
>JALOMK010000277.1 GCA_025455505.1 Bacteroidales bacterium | reverse complement strand
GTCCTTGACGGTAAACTGAAGCTCCAGTAAAAACAAAATAAGCTCTTCCTGTATGGAAACAATTTCATTAAGACGTGCCCTCTGCATTTCGGCAATTTTTATCTCTTCCCAGTGCGGCATCCTTGCGCAGGAAGACGAGCGCTATGTTCCCGATACAGACCCTCTTGTCCTGCAGAAGCTCGGGCAGTGGCAGGACCTTAAATTCGGACTGCTTATGCACTGGGGTCCCTACAGCCAGTGGGGGATAGTGGAATCATGGTCTATCTGCGCCGAGGACGAAGGCTGGTGCAGGCGGGCGAATCCCGATTATACGGCATATAAAAAGGACTACGAGAACCTTCAGAAGAGCTTCAACCCTGTGCAGTTCGATCCTGCCAGGTGGGCAAAAGCCGCCAGGAGTGCAGGCATGAGGTATGTTGTGTTCACGACCAAGCATCATGACGGGTTCAGCATGTTCGACACGAAGCTTACGGACTACAGGATAACAAGTCCTCTTACCCCTTTTAATACAGACCCGCGGGCAAACGTGACAAAGGAGATTTTCAATGCCTTCAGGGCTGAGGGCTTGTGGACCGGAGCCTATTTCTCGAAACCCGACTGGCACAGCGAATACTACTGGTGGCCGAATTTCGCGACACCCGACAGGAATGTAAATTACGATGTTACTGCATACCCTGAACGCTGGGAGAATTTTGTGAAGTTCACGCACGGGCAGATAATGGAGCTCCTGGGCGGCGATTACGGGAAAATTGATATCCTGTGGCTCGACGGTGGCTGGGTGCAGAAAATGACAAGGGAAGAGATCCTGAAACAGATAACGGCTCCGGGCTACAAGTTTACAAGGATACAGAACCAGGACATCCGGATGGATGAGCTTGTTTCGAAAGCAAGGGAGAAGCAGCCGGGACTTATTGTCGTCGACAGGGCAGTGCATGGGAAGAACCAGAACTACCTTACACCTGAGAACAGGGTTCCGGAAAAAGCCCTGCCTTTTCCCTGGGAGTCGTGCATAATTGCCGGCGGCAGCTGGTCGTGGGTCCCGGATGCAAAATACATGAGCGGACATGCAGCGGTTCACCTTCTTGTTGACATTGTTGCAAAGGGAGGCAACCTGCTTCTCAATATTGCCCCTGGCCCTCTCGGGCAGTGGCATGAGGAGGCCTATGGCCTGCTTGATGAAATAGGTGAATGGATGAAGGTTAACAGCGAGGCGATATACGGCACGCGGGCTTTGGCCCCTTACAAGGAAAACAAGGTTTGCATAACGCGGAAGGGCGACAATGTTCTGTACATCTATTACCTTGCCGATGAGGGAGAGGCTATGCCTGCAGAGTTAGGGATGTCATCGTTCGCCCTGCCCCCGGGAGCAAAGGTGACGGTTGTGGGCCGCGGCACAAAGCTTAACTGGACAAAGAAGGGGGATGGGTTTTCTGTAAGCATCCCCGCCGGAATCAGGAAATCGCCACCCTCGGAACATGTATGGGTTCTGAAGGCGACCTTCTGAGAAGTAATTCCGGCTTATCGTGCAAATATTCCGCCAAGGACAGATCCGGCCTCCTTGCCCCTGTTTCCGCCGAAGGGTGAAAGGGCCCTTACAAGTTTACGTATAGGCATCGATTGGAGCCAGACTTTCCCGGTGCCGCGGATCGTGGCAAGAAACATTCCTTCGCCCCCGAATATCATCGATTTCAGGCTGCCCGAAGTTTCGATGTCGAAATCGAGCTGAGGCTCATAAGCCACAATGCAACCAGTATCTATCCTTAGTGTTTCGTTATTCAGCTGCCTTTCTATAACCGTTCCACCGGCATGAATGAAAGCTTTCCCGTCGCCCTCGACCTTTTGCATTATGAAGCCTTCGCCGCCAAGGAGCCCGGCGCCAATCTTCTGGTTTAAGGTGATGGTTAGCTTGGTTCCGAAAGCTGCGCAAAGAAACCCGTCTTTCTGCACGATGAGGTTATTGTTGCGGATCTGCCTCAGGTCGATCGGGATTATTGTACCCGGGTAGGGAGCTGCAAAGGCGACATGGCTTTTCACCTGGCCGTTGTTGGTGAAGTGGGTTATAAAGAGTGATTCCCCTGTGAGAAGCCGCGATCCGGCCTGGAGAAGCTTTCCCATGGTGCTTTGATTTGGCTGGGAACCGTCGCCCATCTTTACCTCAAAGGAGATGCCCTGTTCCATGTAGACCATTGTGCCTGCTTCGGCGATGACAGTTTCACGGGGATCGAGTTCTATTTCAACGAACTGGATATCGTCGCCGAAAATCTTATAATCAATTTCATGTGATGCCATTGTCTTACAGTTTTATTGTTTCAGTACGAAATTACGAATTAATTATTATTTTTGCGGCACAACAGGGGTTGTTAGCTCAGTTGGTTTAGAGCATTACCTTGACAGGGTAGGGGTCACTGGTTCGAATCCAGTACAACCCACAGAATCCTCCGGAGCATCTGTTTCGGAGGATTGTTTTTTCCACCCCTGCAACCTGGCTCCTCGCTAAAAACACCCACCGGGTGTTTTATTAACGCTCGGCCCGGTTCGATTCCAGTACGCCCCACATTGTTTCGCTGAATAGTCTGTATGTATTTTGTTTATTGTTTATACTCCCCCGGGTATAAAAAGATCTATGTCGGATACACTTCTGACCTGGAGCGGAGGTTGTATTTTCATAATAATTCAACAGACAGGCATCATACATTGAAATTCAGGCCATGGATTATTATATACAGCGAAGAAGCGGTTGATAAGAAAGCAGCCATGCTTCGGGAGAAGCAACTTAAATCTGCAAAGGGCAGGGAGTTTCTTAAAACTTATATTCCCAAATAGTTCCGGAATTCACTACAAAAATGAGGCTGTATCCAGCATGCGGAACAGCCTCAGCTTCATATTTTGTGACCATGTGTTGCCGGGGGACTTTCAGTCAATATTCCCCTCGCAAATCTACCGGCTTTTATTTATCATACTTCGCACCGGTTCTTATATCATTCTTCGCACCGGTTCTTAACCGGGGCCCATTTCTGATGTTACAATTCCCTGATCTTGATGTTTCTGAACCAAACGGCATAGCCATGATCCTGGAGGCCGACGAAGCCTTCCTTTGAAATGCCTTCGGTGAAGCCCGGGAAAGTCTTGAACTTGCTGTTTGCAACAAGGGCGTCCCACTCAGGAGTCCAGAGCGTGTACTCAACAACTTTCACGCCGTTCTGGGTGTGAGTAACCTTTCCGTTGTCAACCTTGATTACAATTGTATTCCACTCGCCTGCGGGTTTCACAGTCTTGGGGTCGGCAGCTATCATATCGTAGAGTGAGCCTGCCAGGTGGCTTGCTATTTTATTGTCGGTGGCATCGACGTTATCGAGCACCTGCACTTCCGGAGCTGCGTAGTATATGGGTTTGCCTGGAACTTCTCGGACATTGAAGAATATGCCTGAGTTAGCCATTTTGCTGGCTTTCCAGTCTATTGAAAGTTCAAAGTTTTTGAATTTTTTGGTGCTGTAAATTATGTCGCCATTTGCTCCTGATCCTGGTTTCTTGCCTTCGCCTGTGAATACTTTCATTGCATCTTCCTCTATAACCCAGTTCTTTGGCATTTCTGTCCCGTTAACCATTCGCCAGCCGCTGAAATCCTTGCCGTTAAACAGCAGGGCCCAGCCGTCTTTCTTTTCCTTCGATGAAAGAGTGTTTGGTTTCTGGGCAAGGGCAGCGGAACTCATCAGCATCACTGCGGCAAGAGACAAAAGGATATGTTTTTTCATTTCGTGATTTGTTAATTGGTTTACGCTGCAAATTACAAAAAAATAGCATTTATCGAATAATAATCCGGAATAGCCGGATTCCTTATGATGCAATTGTACTTCGGATCATTTTTTCCCGATGGCTTGCATTTTTGAGCCGGAAATGGAGGGCAGGGCAGCTTCTATGGCTTTCTGGTCGTGGAGCGG
>JALOMK010000276.1 GCA_025455505.1 Bacteroidales bacterium | reverse complement strand
CTTCACTTTTTTAAATACTCTTTTACTTTTTCAATTTGAGCTGCAAAGTAACTGCTTTTTTCCGGATATTTCAAACTTAATTTCTCATAAATATCTATTGCCCTGGAGTAATATCCCTGGTGAATATAGATATTGGCGAGTGTTTCAGTGACAAAGGTCCCGCTTTCGACTCCCGATGCCTTTGAAAGGTCTTCAGGCATCAGATCGGCCTGTTCCCTCTTCGCCTCTATCCTCGGGTTTGCAATTATGAACCTGTCGATGAGGTCAGTCTGCATGTCGCGTTTGTTCCTTATCTGTCTCCCGGATGCCGGCATGGAGACGGTTTCCTCCGGGACATCCTCATCGATAAGCTCCAGCAGTTCGGTATCCTCGTCAATGTCAAAGTCTGATTCCGGAATAGCCATATCGCCGGTGCCGGGTATGGCCTCGGTCACTTCGTCAGTTATAAGCATGATGCCCGGAGCCTCATCTGTTTCGGTGTCACCGGGAATAAGTATTGAATGACCTGTTGCTTCCGTTATATCTTCTTCAGGGTATGCTTCCATGTTGACAGAAGGTTCCTGCTCAATCTGTAACGCTTCCGTTGTAACCTCAGGTGACTGTTCAACCAGAACAGCTTCCGCTGTAAGCTCAGGTGCCTGCCCGGGCTGTACTGCTTCCGTTTCAGCTGCAGGTTCCTGTTCAACCCATCGCACCTCGGCACTGCCGGGCATTTGCGGAGCTCCCGGCTTTGGTTCAGGCCCTGCGGGGAGACCCCTGAGATAATAATAAAGATGTTCCCTGTCTGCAATATAAACTGCCGAGTTCCTCAGCTGGCTGTCGAACCTGAAGTCTTCGCTGTCCTTAAGGGCTTTCAGAAGAAGAAGGCGGGCCCCCTGGAACCAGGGAAACAGCTCCGTCAGCCCCGACAGTTCTCCAATCACAGACCTGTCTGCCGGTATTCTGCCATCCATCATATTGAGGAATTCTTCCCTGCTCATGTGTCACCAGTTGACGAAAGCTGCATTGAAAATATCCTCAACTATGAGTTCAACTATCTTCTGGGCAAGCGGACCTTCAACCTGGCTGAGGTCGAGTGTGCTGCTATAGTCTTCATAGCGCGAGAATGTCTGTTCAAAACTGAAATCGGGGTCAAGTGCATTCGTATATTTTACGCGCACTGTTATTGTGAACCTGTTCATCGCAGCCTGGGCATCTGCGGCCACTGTTGTAGGTCTTGTGTTATAGTCGATGATTTCGCCCTCAAAGCTTCCATCTCCTATTGAAGTTGTATAGCGCAGCGAGGTCTGGGCCTTGCATTTGTCAATAAGCTCGTTTGTTATATACTGGCTGAGCCCGGGCTGAACAAGCTGGGCCCTGTTCTGAAAATACTGCACGCTGAAGGTTTTCATCCCTGCCGAAATACTGGCCCCGGTAAAGGAATAGCTTACCTTGCAGCCATTCTGAACTGTCATCAGAAGCAGCAGGAGAAAAGACAGCAGGATTTTAAGGCGCCTCAGCCGAACGCCGCGTTCATGATTCGATGTCATACTCCTTTATCTTGCGGTACAATGTCCTTTCTGAAATTCCAAGCTCGGCAGCGGCAAGCTTTCTCTTCCCGCTGAACTTCTCAAGGGCTTTCCTTATCATTTCTTCTTCCTTGCCCGCCAGTGACAGAGACTCCTCCACGACTTCCTCTGTATCCTGAATATCGCCCCTGGAAGCATGCGGTGAAAAATCAACTTTGGGATGTACGGCGGGCTCCCCCGGGTGAGCGCCCGGTGCAAAGCCCTCGCGGATGAGATTCTTAATGATGCCCTGGTTTGTCTCGCTGAACTGCAGATCGGAATCTCCCCTGCCAATGAGGTCGAAAACAAGTTTCTTCAGGTCGTTCATGTCACTTTTCATGTCGAACAGTATCTTGTAGAGGATTTCCCTTTCTGAGGAGAAGGACTTATCATCTTCCTTCCTTATGACAGCCGGAAGCTTCACTCCTCCATATTCGGGAAGATATACTGACAGTACAAGCGGGCTGATATCCCTGTCTTTTTCAATTATCGAGATCTGTTCGGTAATATTTTTAAGCTGCCGTACGTTCCCGGGCCATGAATAGTTGAGCAGTATGTTTTTTGCCTCTGGCTCGAGCCTTATTGCAGGCATCCTGTATTTTTCCGCAAAGTCCACTGAAAACTTCCTGAAAAGAAGGAAGATATCCTCGCCCCTTTCCCTGAGAGCGGGAATCCTGATAGGTACGGTATTCAGCCTGTAGAAGAGGTCCTCCCTGAATTTCCCGTTGTCAATTGCCCTGGGTATGTCAACATTGCTGGCTGCAATCACCCTGACATTCGTTTTCTGAACTTTAGATGATCCCACCCTGATGAATTCGCCTGTCTCAAGCACCCTGAGAAGCCTGACCTGTGTCGAAAGAGGAAGCTCTGCAACTTCATCGAGAAATATAGTCCCCCCGTCGGCAACCTCGAAATAACCCTTCCTGCTGTCGGTGGCTCCCGTAAAAGAACCCTTTTCGTGCCCGAAAAGCTCCGAATCGATAGTCCCTTCGGGAATGGCGCCACAGTTAACAGCTATATACTGGCCATGCTTGCGAGTGCTGAAGCTGTGAATTATTTGCGGAAAAATCTCCTTCCCGGTCCCGCTCTCGCCTGTAATCAGCACCGAAAGGTCAGTGGGAGCTACCTGCGAAGCTATATCGATGGCCCTGTTAAGTCCCTCAAAATTACCTATTATACCAAATCTTTGCTTTATGTTCTGAAGATCCTTCATCTTAGTCTCTGAGTTGATGCGAATTTAACTAATTTTTAATCAACCCGTAACGCCTTTTTTGTAATTTCGCCCTATGCACACCGACACAAAACTAAAGTTCGCAGGCATCATACCTGCACGTTATGCCTCTTCGAGGTTTCCCGGAAAACCCCTTGCCGACATTGGCGGCAAGACTATGATAGAAAGGGTCTGCATCCAGGCATCAAAGGCGCTGGGGCATGTTTATGTTGCAACTGACGACGACAGGATTTTCGACGCTGTGACAAGTTTCGGGGGAAAGGCAATAATGACATTATCCAGCCACATGAGCGGCACAGACAGGTGTGCCGAGGCCGTTGAAAAGATAGCGGAGGTCTACGGGTATGATCCGGATGTCATAATAAACATCCAGGGTGATGAGCCCTTCATAAAACCACGGCAGATAGAGCAGCTGATGAACTGTTTCGAAGATCGCGGTGTCGGAATTGCCACTCTCATCCGCAAAACTGCAGAGGGAGAGGATATCTTCAACCCGAACCAGGTAAAGGTTGTTATCAATACAGCCGGAGATGCGATTTATTTCAGCAGGGCTGCCATCCCCTACATAAGGGACCATGAAAAAAGCGAATGGACAAAACATAATACATACTATAAGCATATCGGGTTGTACGCCTACAGGCGCGAAGTACTGGCAAGGCTTACAAAGCTCGGTCGAACGCCGCTCGAGATAACTGAATCACTGGAACAGAACAGGTGGATAGAGAACGGTTTTGTAATTAGGACTGCCGTAACGGAATGGGAAAGCATAGGCATCGACACCCCCGAAGACCTTGAAAAAGCAAAGTCGCTGCTGAATGATTAAAAATAAACTCTTATATTTGGAACAATTTTCGTCAATGTCCGTATAAGTGTCGATATGAAGAAACAATTGCTCCTGTTTTTAGCACTGTTTGCTGCCTTTTCCCTTTATGGCCAGAGGGATACAGCATCATTTGCAGGAGCTACAGGCCAACGCGACGCTTACAGGGATCCTTCAACAATAAAAATAAATATCTATCCTGTTCCTGTCAGGGACAATAAATTTACAGTCAAAACTGACAGGTATATATCATTTGTCAAGGTGACAAATATTATCGGGCAGGATATTTACAAAAAGCAGTACAACGATCCTCTTCAGATTGTAGATGTCCTGCTCGAGAATC
>JALOMK010000275.1 GCA_025455505.1 Bacteroidales bacterium | reverse complement strand
GCTACAGTATAAGGGCTTACGGGGTAACTGAAAATTCAGGTCCCTCGTACGACATCGGAGGCGCCGCCCTGCGTCTCAATGAAGCATGGAAACCGTCCGAACAATGGTTCTCCGAATATCTCAAGGCATATACCCAGACTGCCCTTCTTACCGGGAACATGGAAAATGCACACCAGTTTGCCAGGCTGGCATCGGATAACAGGGACCTGAATTCGGGAGCCGTGTTCGATGCCTCCAAACCTGCTTTTCCTCTCAGCGGGACGGATGAATTCAATGAAATGATGGAGAATATTACCTCGGCTTCGATCGACGAGGGCGGGGCAGGAGTGTATGACAACAGCAAACTGTACCAGGTTGAAGGCATGTATGATTTTTCGAATCTGATTCATTTCATGGAAATGCAGATCGGTGTGTCCGAACGGATCTATTCAGTAAACAGCAACGGAACCGTTTTTTTTGATGAGCCTGGTGATCCGATCATAATAAGTCAATTTGGCTCCTTCATTCAGATCAATAAAAACGTGCTGAACGATCGCCTCAGGATTACCGGTGCCTTCAGGTTCGATAAAAACAAGTACTTTGAAGCTCAGTATACGCCGCGCTTCTCGCTTATCTCCTTCATCGACAAAAAAAAGGAACACAGCATCAGAGGTACAGTTCAGACTGCATATCGTTTCCCGTCGATATCTGATCAGTGGGCCGATATCAATGCGGGAATTTTCAGGACGGTGGGGGGGATGCCGGATGTTCAGAACAAGTATAATTTCAACACAATCCCTCTGTATCCCATGTCGGGAAGGAATCCGGTAAAGGATAAGCCGGTTACGGAGAACGGACCGATAGTGCTTCCCGGGTTAAAACCTGAGAAGGTTGCCTCCTTCGAGATAGGATACAAAGGATTGTTTTTCGGCAAGAAATTGTTCCTCGACACCTACGCTTATTATAACAAATACAAGGGTTTCGAGGCAGTGCAGCTCCTTGCCCAGCTTGCTGAGGATGCCGGCACGGAAGAGGATCTCCTGTTTCAGACCTATTTTACGACTGATGAGCCTGTTTCATCGACAGGGTGGGCGCTTGGCATTGATTATATGACTCCGGTCGGAATTATGATCAAGGCTAATACAGCCTTCAATAAGCTTCTTGAAAATATTGAATCTCCCGGAGTGGAATCAAGATTCAACTCCCCGGCATACAGGGCAAACCTGTCAGTGGGTCATCACGAAATCATTTCCAACCTGGGTTTCAGCATTAATGTGCACTGGCAGGACAGTTTTCTATGGGAATCATCGTTCGGCTCAGGCATGATCCCTTCATATACGAGTCTCGATGCCCATGTATCATACACGATTCCGTCGATAAAAACAGTCCTCAAGATAGGAGGCTCGAATCTCCTGAACAACTACTACACTACAAGTTTTGGCAGCGCCCGGATAGGAGGACTTTACTATGTCAGCATTGTTTATGACAATATCCTTGGAAATGTAGCCCGCGAAAAATAAGAATGACAATGACAATTTATCCTGTACTTGACTTGCTTGTTAAACGAGAGGAGAAGGAGAAACTTCTTCGCCAGAGATCAAAGGTTATCTGGTTTACCGGATTGTCAGGCTCGGGCAAGACGACTCTTGCGGTTGCCCTTGAAAAAGCGCTTTTCGGGAAAGGTTTCCTGTGCCAGGTGCTCGATGGAGACAATATCCGATCCGGGATAAACAGCAATTTAGGTTTTTCGCCCGAAGACAGGTCTGAAAACATAAGGAGAATCGCCGAGGTTGCAAAGCTTTTCCTGGACTGCGGGGTAATTTGCATTTGTGCCTTCGTCAGCCCGACTGAGGACCTCAGAAACCTTGCACGAGGGATTGTCGGGACCGGCGACTTCATTGAGATTTATGTCAGCACCCCGCTCGAAACATGCGAGAGCAGGGATGTAAAAGGGCTCTACTCGAAAGCGCGAAAGGGAGAAGTAAGGGAGTTTACAGGTATCAGTGCCCCCTTCGAAATCCCCTGCAATGCCTTCCTGTCAATCGATACAACTGACAAGTCGGTTGAAGAGTGCCTTGCTATTCTTCTGACAGATATAAGCAACCGGTTAGAACGCGCTGATTAATCAGCACTTCGAACATATCAGAGTCGCTTATTTTTTAGTGAACCTGATAGAGATATTCACGACAAAAAGGGCAGGAGCGCTGGGTCCGAGAGTCATTGGAGCGATTAGCCCTGCAATAACGGTACTCTGAAAAGGCACTGCAGTCTTGCCCGAGATCCCGGTTGCGTCAACAACGGCATCAGTGATCGACATGCTGAATCCGATGGGGGGAATTGCAGTGGCGTTGAGGTTCAGCGTTAATGATGAAGAGGAAACCTCCTCCCATGTGCCGGCGTTTATCGCATTTGCCCCCTTGCAGCTGAAATAGATCGAATTGTCTTCCCTCAGTTCAATATAGGTGTCGGAGGCAGGCGAGCAGGTAATCGATTTCAGCAAGGCTGTCTGTATTAATGCAGTTATGTCGGTATTGGCGGGAACCGTGTAATCACCTATCTGGGCAGTCGGAATGACGAGGTTTGCAGCCAGTTTTGCCTCGCTTATGCTGAAATTGCCTGCAAAGGGTGAAACTTCAGGTCCTTCGTCATCCTTGCATCCGAAAAGAACCACAAATAAGGTTAGCAGGATAGTCAGTCTGTAGAATTTAATGGCTTTCATGATCTTAAAGTTTTAGCGGACAACAATAAAAAATATCCGGGACAAATTTAATGATTTTATTCCTTACAGAGCAAGTAACTTAAATTTATTAAGCAGGCAAGCCTGCTCCATGTTTTACTTTTCATAGGCTCTTCGCCTTAGATTGATCAGGGTCTTGAAAGGATTAATAACCGTTCCATAATTGGCAATCCATGCAGGTATATCACCGCCGGGATCGGCACGAAACTCATATATGACCTTCACATTTTTCTGGTTGTCTTCCTCTATATCCCAATATCCGCTACCCTTGTTCATCCTGACTGAATTTTCAGTTTCATCAGCATACCCGGTCAGAGGCTTTAACAAGACCCTTGCCTTTTTCCCTTCATCTGAAATGGTTGTAACTGATTCATAGACGGCATCCCTGTCCTTTAAGGGCCATGGCGCTTTCATTCTGATATAGTGAATATCATGATATTTGCCATCCTGCTCCAGGATCCTGGCTTCAGTGCAGTCGGGGAACAGCGACGGGTAGCCGGCTACATCAAGAATCACGTCCAGGACCTCTGTGAGTGTCGTATTTTCAATCGTGACTATACCCCTGAACTCATCCATCCTGGCTCCTTCGACCTTACGGGTGTATATCGATATGCCTGCTTCCTCTTTTTTCAGTTTCCATTCAGATGAGCCAGAGAAGGCAATTATAAATAAGCAATATAGTGCGACAATTCTCATTTGGACACGACTATAAATGTCGCTTTAGCTGTCATTGACCTGATTATGTATCGATATCAGCCGGCAAACTGTAGCTGTAAAGGTCCATATAGGATTTCAATTCTTTCAGAACATAATCCAGGTCTGCTTTTCCAACCTTGTACCTGTTTTTCCGGTAGGCGGAAATGGATTCAAAGTATGCCTCAAAAACGGGCCTTAAGGTTTCATAGTTTTCATGAAGCAGGTCCTCATATATTCTTTTCAGTTCTCCGCAAGGATTTTTCTCGAAATCCTCGAACCTGAGCTCCAGCAGGTTTCCTTCAGGAATGAGACGTTTATGCTTTTGATAATCGTTCATAAGCCTGTGGTACAAGTCGAAAATCATTGTGTCGATGTAATCGTTGCTGACCGGATTCAGCCAGATCTTCGGGAACAGGTTCCGGAAAAACTTCTGTGTCGAGAAAAACACAGTTACCGGATTACGGTAGATATACAGGAACTTTGCATCGGGATATAACTTTAATAATTTGTCTATCCTGGCCGTATTGGCC
>JALOMK010000274.1 GCA_025455505.1 Bacteroidales bacterium | reverse complement strand
TCGAACCCGAAGGAATCACACTTGTCCTGGAACCTCTTAACAACCTCAGAGACCACCCGGGCCTCTTCCTTACAAGGGTTCCCCAGGGCTATGCGATATGCAGGGCTGTAAACAGGCCTTCATGCAAACTGCTTGATGACCTTTACCACCAGCAGATTAGCGAGGGAAACCTCATACCGAATATTGAAGCTGCCTGGAGCGAAATAGCAGTCTTCCATCTCGGCGATACCCCGGGACGCAATGAGCCCACTACCGGCGAGATCAACTACAAGAACATTTTCAAGTATCTCTACGGTAAAAATTACAACGGAACTCTCTGCATGGAACACGGTGTCAGCCAGAGAGGCACAAAAGAGGGAGAACTGAGGGTTATCGAAGCCTACCGCGAATGCGACAGCTTTGAGGTATAGACTTTCATGCACCCGGGATACAAGGCATTGTAGCTGATCTCCGGAAGGAGCACCAGGGTGGGGATTTTGTTCATCCTTATCAAAGACTTATGAGAATAGACCTGCCAGATTTCTCAACGCTAGCATTTATTGTCCTTATTAATTCAGGGGGATCTTTACTGCTCAATGCACAGGGCCCCGGCAAGGGTCCCGGAAGCGGATCGTACCTTTCGGTACCCGTTTTCGACCTCGACAAGGATATGTTCAGGCAGGTTGTTGTGGACAGGGAGGAAGGACAGTACCTTGGACATCCCACGACAGCGCTTATGGATGACGGGGAAACGATCCTGGCAGTCTATCCCAAGGGACACGGAAGGGGGGAGATAGTTTACAAGAGAAGTGCAGATGGCGGTAAATCATGGAGTGAACGATTGCCTGTGCCTAGCAGCTGGAAGACATCAAAGGAGGTGCCTACACTCTTCAGGACAACAGATGCATCTGGGAAGAAAAGGCTTATTATGTTTTCAGGCTTGTATCCGGCGCGGCTGTCACATTCGGAGGATGACGGAAATACATGGAGTGAGCTCGAAAATGCCGGTGACTGGGGAGGGATAGTTGTCATGGGGGCAGTCTCGGAAATAATACCGGGACCCGGAAAATATATGGCGCTGTTTCACGACGACCTCAGGTTTTTCACCGAAAACGGTGCTGAATTCTATAAGGCTGACCAGGCAGCGAATAAACAAAGGCTTTTCACTCTCTATAAGACCTTTTCAGTCGATGGAGGACTGACATGGAGCTATCCCGAGCCTGTACTAAGCAGAAGAGACATGAACCTTTGTGAACCAGGTATAATTCGTTCACCCGCATTTTTTCATCGGATGAGGGCGCTACATGGAGCGCTCCCAAGCCTCTCCCGAATGAGCTTAACGGCGACAGGCACGTGCTCAGGTACTCGCCCGACGGAAGGATACTTGTCGTTTTCCGCGATATCAGCCCCCTGACATTCCGGCAGGGTCTCGACAGCCTTGCCACTGCAAGGGGTGAAGTCAACATCAGCGATGTGGCATCGTCAACAGGCCTTGGAAGTCCCACAGAGGGCGACTGGGTTGGATGGGTAGGTACCTGGGACGACCTCCGTAACGGCGGGAAGGGCCGGTACAGGATAAGGTTCAAGGACAATATCCATGGCTGGGACTGCTGTTACCCCGGGGTGGAGCTCCTGCCCGACGGAACCTTTGTTGTAACAACTTACGGCCACTGGGAGAAGGGAAGCCAGCCTTATATACTCAGTGTAAGGGTAAGGCTCGACGAGCTTGATGCAAAGCTGGGAGAGAAATGACATCAATGTATAGACTGATAAATTCTGTGCTGATGGCACGCAGCCGGCAAATGATTAAGCCGGAAGCCTGCATTACTGTGTGGCGGCAGCCTGAATAAAAACCTTGAATAATTATTAACCTGCAACAATAACAATCTACAGTTATGAAACTTAAATTCCTTACGGTTCCGGTTTTGGTGATAATCTCTTTTTTAACTCAAGGATGCAGCGAAAAACACAGGCTGTTTGTAGGCGGTTTCAACAAACCCGGAGAAAACGGGATGTCGGTTTACGAGTTCGACAAGTCAAGCGGAAAACTTACTTCACTGGCTCAGGTTGACGTAGGTCCCGCTCCTTCATACTTCTGTTATTCTGCAGGGAAGCAGCTCATGTACGTTATTAATGAAGTAATGGAATTCAAGGGAGAGTTCGGCGGCGGCCTGTCGACCTTCAGGGTTGACAATACAGGGACGGTTTTTGAGAAGCTGAACGAAATGCTGATCCCATATGCCGGGCCTTGTTACATATCGATGTCACCCGATTCCGGATACGTTTTCATTGCCAATTATCCGAACGGTTCAGTTGCAGTTGTGAAACTCGATGACAAGGGGATTCCTCAGTCAATTACAGATACAATCCTTTATAATCCCGGTGAACCCGACAGGTCTCATGCCCACATGATTATGAATAACCCTTCCGGTGGAAGAATCTATGTCAGCGATCTGGGGCTTGACAGGATAATGATATACGATTTCGATGAACTATCAGGGAAGCTGAATCTTATTGAGGATGGAATCGAACCTCTTCCTGCCGGATTTGGGCCGAGGCATTTTGTTTTCAACATGGAAGGCACGAAATTGTATGTCATCAATGAGCTGGGATCGAAGGTGACTGTCTATGATGTCAACGGTGAGGGACAGCTACGTATAATTCAGACTGTGCCGACAACTGCTCCCGGGTATATTGAGAACAACTACTGCGCTGACGTGCATCTCAGCAGCGACGGTAGATTTCTTTACGGCTCAAACAGGGGCGAGAATACTATTGTTGTATTCAGGGTGGAGAACGACGGAACTCTAGAACTTGCCGGACGCACAAAATGCGGAGGCAACTGGCCGAGGAATTTTACACTTGATCCCTCAGGAAGCTTCATCCTTGTCGGCAACCAGAAATCTGATTCAATTTCAGTGTTCAGGATCGATAAAAAGACGGGACTGCCGCTTCTTCCTCCGCAACAGTATCCTTCTGAAGCACCGGCCTGCCTGAAGTTCTATTAGAGCCTCTCGCAGGAATTTATATCATTTGAATTATATTTGGCCGTAGACATTCTGAAAGGCGGATCTGATGACAGTTGAAAACAATTCTGAAGGCAAGGCAGGGAAACTTGCACTTATCGCAGTCCTGATCCTGGCTGTAATTATTTCTGGATTCCGAAGCGATTCCCGGAAACCTTTAAAGAACTATGTCCTGATGGTTTCGCTCGATGCCTTTCGCTGGGATTACAACAGGATCTATAAAACTCCGAATCTCAACAGGCTGGCGGCTGACGGGGTGAGTGCTGAAAGAATGATCTCCTCTTTCCCGACAAACACTTTCCCGAATCACTATTCAATAGCAACCGGTCTTTATCCCGATCATCACGGGTTGATAAACAACAGCTTTGCCGCTCCCGATCTGGGTCTTTTTTACAGGATAGGCGACAGGGCGGCAGTTGAAAACCCGGCCTTCTACGGAGGAGAGCCTATTTGGGTTACGGCCCAGAAACAGGGGATAAAAGCTGCTTCCTACTTCTGGGTCGGCTCCGAAGCCCCGGTAGCGGGCATGCATCCGTTTTACTGGAAAAAATACGACGAATCACACTCTTATGAAGCCAGGATCGATACAGTGGTAAAATGGCTGGGATACCCGCCTGAAAAGCGTCCGGGGCTGGTTACACTGTATTTTGACGAGCCCGATGCTACAAGCCATGATTCCGGTCCTGTATCGGAAAAGACTGGCAGGGTAGTTGAACACCTCGACAGCCTGATAGGCGTCCTCAGGGCAAAGCTTTCGCAACTTCCCGATGCCGGCAGGATAAACCTCATAGTTCTCTCTGACCATGGCATGGCAGAGGTATCACCGGAGCGCTACGTAAATCTCAGGCAATACATCCCCGAGAGGCTGACAGCTTCGATTGCCGGCGGCAATCCTGTATACCTTGTTAATCCAGCCGAAGGAAAGGGTGACAGCGTGTTGATGCTGCTTGAAGGTGCAAAGGGACTGAAGGCCTGGAAAAAGGGAGAGCTCCCGGCCCGGTGGAATTATGGAACTCACCCCAGGATACCTGAAATTGTTGTTGTTGCAGACAGCTCGTGGAGCATCGGAACATGGCCCGACGGCTCGCGCATAAGGGGTGGAGCGCATGGCTATGATAATTTCAATCCCGACCTCTTTTCGATATTCTACGCAGACGGTCCGGCATTCAGGAAGAACTTCAAAGTAAATGAACTTAACAATGTCGATGTCTATAACCTTATTTGCATGATACTCGGTATTAAGCCTGCCCCGAATGACGGTAATCCCGTAAATGTAAAGCGGATGCTCAGGTAACTCAGTGAGCCTGTACTGCCGGGAGGTTTCACCCCTGCAATATGTTTTTGAATTTCGCAAAAATCTGTGTAATATTATTATCTAAAAATCAGTTAACGGATGGACAGGGGTGAAATGATTTCCAGGGCCAGGGGCATTCCGGGAGAAATGTGGGATATTATTGTGATTGGCGGAGGGGCAACGGGTCTTGGGATTGCTCTCGACAGCGCTGCAAGAGGGCATAAGACTCTTCTTCTTGAACAATCAGATTTTTCAAAGGGTACCTCTTCAAGGAGCACGAAGCTTGTACATGGCGGGGTAAGGTACATGGCCCAGGGTGATCTTCTTCTTGTAATGGAGGCTCTTCACGAGAGGGGTTTGATGCTGAAGAATGCCCCGCATCTCACTTTTAACCAGGAGTTTGTTATTCCCTTGTATTCAATATGGGATTTAATACTTTACACTGTCGGCTTAAAGTTTTACGACCTGCTTTCCGGAAGGTTAAGCCTTGGCAGATCGCATTACATAAACAGGAAAAAAACACTTGAAACGCTCCCTTTCCTTCAGTATTCAGGCCTGAGGGGAGGAGTTGTATACCACGATGGCCAGTTTGACGATTCGAGGATGGCACTTGCGATTGCGAGGAAGGCGGTCGTAATGGGCGCCGTTTTGGTGAACTACATGAAGGTTACAGACCTGATGAAGGATGGTATGGGGAAAATTTCAGGAGTCAGGGCAGTGGATACGGTATCGGGAGAAGAACACTCCTTTACATCACGTCTTGTTGTTAATGCTACAGGTGTTTTTGCCGATGATATAGCCAGGATGGATAACCCTGGTTGCCGGCCTGCAATAAAACCAAGCCAGGGGGTTCACATTGTCATAGACAGGTCCTTTTTAGGCAGCGACTCTGCCATAATGA
>JALOMK010000028.1 GCA_025455505.1 Bacteroidales bacterium | reverse complement strand
TTTCATCGCCAAGGCATACGATGAGTATATTCATGCATCAGTTTATAACAGCTCCTGCGCAAAACTTAACTATAATATCGGACTGGCAAGCCTTCTTTCCGACAACAAGGCTGATGCAGCCGGGTATTTCAGGAAAGCCATGGCCCTCGACAGTGAAATTTCAAAGGATATACATCTTCTTACCGGTCAGGCTCTTCACTTTTCGGGTAATTTTGAAGAGGCAATTACGGAACTAAATAATTACATAAACTCCGGACAGCGGAAAAAAGAAGAGAAGCTTGCCCTGGCCAGGAAAGAAATTGAGGAATGCAGGTCAGCGGCTGAAATAGTGAAGGACACTCTTAAGATAGGAATTTCAAATCCCGGGGTTGAAATAAATACATTTGCCGATGAGTATTCCCAGGTTCTTACTTCCGACGGCCTGGCAATGTATTTCGGCTCCCGGAGGGCACTGCCGAATTTCTCGGACTACTACAAGGATTCAAAATTTGATGAAAATATTTTTGTTGCATACAAGACTGCAATAGGGTGGAGCCAGTCGTCACCTGCCGGAAGCGAGATAACTACAAAGTACTGCGAGTCGCCTCTTTTCCTTAACAGTGACGGCACGCTTATGTTCATTTATGCAGGTTATGAGAACGGAGGCGATATAATGCAGGCTGTAAAAACAAAGGGTGAATGGGGGCCTCCCAGGAAAATCGACTACAAGATAAACACTTCAAAAAAGGAAACATCATTTGCTGTCTCTCCCGGTGGCAGCGAGATATGTTTTGTTTCTGAGGCAGGCAAGCCTAACCTCGGAGGCAAGGATATCTTCATGATAAGGCAAAAGCCTGACGGACGCTGGAGCGATCCGGAGAATATGGGCGTAGGCATCAACACGGAGTGGGATGAGGAGTCGGTAGGTTTTTCTGTTACAGGCGACACACTCTGGTTCAGTTCAAGAGGACACAACACAATGGGCGGCTTTGATATATTTTACAGTGTCAGGACAAAGGCCGGTGGCTGGGCTATGGCTGTCAATGGCGGTTACCCCCTCAATTCACAATTTGATGAGTTATTCTACCTGCCGTCAGTTAAGGACGACAGCCTGTTTTTTTTCGCATCAAACAGGAGCGATGGTTTCGGCGGACTTGATATCTATGAAGGACGGATTCTTCCGCCTCCCAGGCCGGAGCCTGTAATCCCCGCACCGGAACCCGTAAAAAATGAACCGGAGCCTGTTCCTGTAATTGTACAGCCTGCTGAAGTGATTTTCTTCATCAAGGGAAGGATTACTGATTCCGAAACTGCTGTTCCGGTTTCAGCACGGATTGATGTTCTCGACATCTCTACAAACCAGGTAGTTGCCTCGGCAACAAGTTCAGGCAGCGATGGCAGTTACTCCGTGAAGGTGCCGGAGAAGAGGTCGTACCTTCTCGAACTCAGGTCGCAGGGCTTCCTCTCTGACCTCAGGCTTGTACAGGTGCCGGCAGCTTATGAAGGTGAGATGATAACATTTAATGCAACCCTTGCCAGGGTGAAAGTCGGGAAAAAAGTTGTTCTCAACAATATACTGTTCGAGAGCGGAAAGGATGTCCTGACGCAATCATCATATTCCGAACTCAACAGGCTGCTTGCCTTCATGCAGGACAACCCGGCCGTTAAAGTTGAAATATCGGGCCATACCGATATTACAGGCGGCGCGGCGCTTAACCTGCGCCTGTCGAACGACAGGGCAAGGGCCGTTGTAAACTACCTTGTCGGGAAGGGCATTTCTTCATCCAGGATAACATACAGGGGATACGGGTCATCACAGCCCGTAGCAACAAACTCAACACCGGCAGGAAGGGCTAAAAACAGGAGGGTTGAGCTTAAAATTCTCGAAATCTGATATTGATCAGAATTTGAGTTGAAATTCTTTGCTTGCTTTGAACCTGTAATACCTTTAAACGGTATTCGATTAAATTTTAAAAAATGAAAAATACAGCTTTTACAAAGTTTCACCAGCAGGCAGGGGCAAAGATGGTCCCTTTTGCCGGATTCAATATGCCGGTTGAATATACCGGTATCAACGAGGAACACGCAACAGTGAGAGAGAAGGTGGGCGTATTCGATGTATCGCACATGGGAGAATTTTTCGTGAGCGGACCTTCAGCCCTCCGTTATCTTCAGCATATTACATCGAACGACGTGTCAGCCCTTGTCGACGGTAAAGTACAGTATTCTTGCTTCCCGAACGGGAAGGGAGGCATAGTCGACGACCTGCTGGTCTACCGCTACAGCACCGACAGGTACCTTCTTGTTGTCAATGCTGCCAATGTTGAAAAAGACTGGCAGTGGTGTGTCAGCAATGCAAAGTCATTCGGGATAGTGCCGGGCAGGGACCTTGTGAATGATTCTGATAATATCGCCCAGCTCGCCGTCCAGGGACCGCTGGCATTGAAGGCAATGCAAAAACTCACTGATGCGCCTGTCGAATCGATGGAGTATTATACATTTAAAGTTTTAAAGTTTGCCGGCATTGATGACGTGATATTTTCAACCACAGGCTACACTGGCGCCGGCGGATGCGAAATCTACGTGAGAAACGAAGACGGCCCCAGGCTCTGGGAAGCAGTGTTCAATGCCGGGCAGGAGTTCGGGATAAAGCCGATCGGCCTCGGCGCCAGGGATACCCTGAGGCTCGAAATGGGCTATTGCCTTTATGGAAACGATATCAACGATACAACCTCGCCGATTGAGGCGGGCCTGGGCTGGATAACAAAATTTGCTGAAGGAAAGGATTTCATAGACAGGGCCCTGCTGCAGAAACAGAAAGAAGAAGGCACTTCCAGGAAGCTGAGGGGATTTGTAATGCTCGAACGCGCAATTCCGAGGCAGCATTACGAAGTTGTAAATGAGAAGGGCGAGCTTATTGGCGAGGTAACCTCGGGCACTATGTCGCCAATGATGAAACAAGGCATAGGCATGGCGTACCTCAACAAGGGATACTGGAAGACCGGCACTGAGATATATATCAGGATAAGGAACAAGGATGTAAAGGCGACGGTAACTGATTTTCCAATCTACAAGGGATCCTGAGTGAAAAGACAGCTTGAAACATGCTTCTCACCTGCTTTGTACGAGGAGGAGAAACACAGCGAATCGGTTGTTGTTGTCATCGATGTGCTGAGGGCCTCTTCAGCAATCTGCGCTGCCTTTGAAAACGGCGCTGCTTCAATTATACCGGTTGCGGGAGTGGAGGAGGCCAGGGAGTACAAATCGAAGGGCTATCTTGTTGCAGCCGAACGGGATGGATTTGTCCTCGATTTTGCTGATTTCGGGAATTCCCCCTTCAATTTCACGGCTGAAAAGGTCAGGGCCAAAACAATAGTCTACAGTACAACCAACGGCACGGGGATAATAAAGAAGGCTTCTTCGGCACACACTGTGGTGATTGGCTCATTCAACAATATGAAGGCCCTCACTGCCTGGCTGCTGAACTGCGACAGGGATGCAGTTCTCTTCGCGGCAGGCTGGAAGAACAGGTTCAATCTCGAAGACAGCGTTTGCGCCGGAGCCTTTGCAAGCTTTCTTCTCGGCAGTGGCCTTTACACAACGGTTTGCGATTCAACCCTCGCGGCAGCTGACCTCTGGACGCTTGCCTCTCCCGACCTCCCGGGATATATTGAGAAAGCTGCCCAGCGAAGCAGGCTCAGGGAGAAAAAACTTGACGACTGCCTTGAATACTGCCTGACGATGGATGTGACCGAAAAGATCCCCGTTGTCCGTAACGGGATACTTGTCACTCTTTAGCTGTATGCCTCCGTAATCATAAAGAACCGTAACGGACAACTTCCAAATATTGATTAATTTTGTATTATAAATACACAGACTCTGAAAACAATAATTTAAAATAGGAAATCATGAAAAAGCACAACTTCTACGCGGGCCCCTCGATACTCCCGCAGTACACAATTGAAAAGAGCATTGAAGGAATAAAGGAATTTGCCGGGACGGGTCTCTCGATCCTTGAGATTTCGCACAGGAGCAAAGAGTTTGTTGCATGCATGAACGATACTATCGGCCTTTTCAGGGAACTCCTTGATATACCTGCCGGTTACCAGGTTCTTTTCCTCGGCGGGGGCGCCAGCCTCCAGTTTGCAATGGTCCCAATGAACCTCATGAATACAAAGTCGGCCTATCTTAATACAGGCGAGTGGGCCGGCAAGGCTCTCAAGGAAGCAAAGAATTTCGGAGAGGCTGTGGAAGTTGCCTCATCAAAGGAAAAGCTCTTCAACTACATCCCGAAGAATTATACTGTCCCACAGGATGCCGACTATTTTCACATAACAACAAATAATACAATCTACGGCACCGAGATTAAAAAAGATATGGATGTCAGCATTCCGCTTGTGGCCGATATGTCGTCCGACATCTTCAGTCGTCCTGTTGACGTGTCAAAATATGCCCTTATCTACGGGGGCGCACAGAAAAACCTCGCCCCGGCAGGCGTCACCTTCGTAATAGTCAGGGAGGACGTCCTTGGTAAGGTAAGCAGGCCGCTTCCTTCGATGCTCGACTACAGGGTTCACATCAAGGGTGAATCGATGTTCAACACTCCTCCCGTGTTTGCGGTTTTCGCGGCACAACAGACCCTCCTCTGGCTTAAAGGTCTTGGCGGTGTGGAGGCCATCCAGAAAAAGAATATAGAGAAAGCTGCCCTTCTTTACGATGAGATTGACAGGAACAGGCTTTTTGTTCCGACAATTCCCGATCCCGAGGACAGGTCACTGATGAATATTTGCTTCGTGATGTCGGAGAACTATAAGGAACTCGAAAAACCATTTGCTGATTTTGCAAAGACAAAGGGCATCCTTGGAATTGAAGGACACCGTTCGGTCGGAGGATTCAGGGCATCTACATACAACGCACTCCCGAAGGAAAGCGTGGAAGCTCTTGTGTCAGCAATGAAGGAATTCGAGTCGAAGAACTGATTGTAATTAATTTTTACGGCTATGAAGATACTTGTGGCTACCGAAAAGCCTTTCGCAGCTGCTGCAATTGAAATGATCAGGGCAGTGGCTGAGGCGGAGGGTCATACCCTCGTACTTTGCGAGAACTATAAGGGAACCGAAGAACTGCATGCTGCTGTCGCCGGTGCCGACGCGCTGATTGTCAGAAGCGACCTTGTGACTTCTTCACTGCTCGATGCTGCTCCAGGGCTCAGGATAGTTGTAAGGGCAGGTGCCGGTTACGACAACCTCGACCTTGAGGCCTGCTCAAGGCATAATGTGGTTGCAATGAATACACCGGGGCAGAATTCAAATGCAGTTGCCGAACTGGCCTTTTCGATGATGCTCTACAACGCCCGTGGCGGATTCAGCGGAAAGTCGGGCACTGAGCTCAGGGGTAAGACAATGGGAATCCATGCCTTCGGCAATGTAGGAAGATATGTTGCAGTGATCGCGAAAGGATTCGGAATGGAAGTTTCAGCCTTCGATCCCTTCCTGAAAGCAGGCGACATAGCCGAAAACGGTGTCAGACCATGTACGACTGAACGTGAACTGTACTCCTCCTGCCAGTACATCTCTCTTCATCTTCCCGCGAATGACAAAACAAGGAAATCGGTGAATTTCGATCTCCTGTCAGCCATGCCCGAAGGCGCCGTTCTTGTTAACACTGCCCGAAAGGAAGTGATTGACGAGGACGGGCTCCTGAAGATGTTTGAACTGAGGAAGGATTTCTCGTATCTGTCAGATGTTGAACCCGACTGCAAGCAGATTCTGGAGGAAAAGTACAGGGGACGCTTCATAATCACTGCAAAAAAAATGGGTGCCCAGACGGAAGAGGCAAACATAAACGCAGGAGTGGCTGCGGCAAAACAGATAGTTGATTTCTTTAAGACCGGGAACGAAAAATACCGGGTCAACAAATAAAAACAATATACAGAATATGGCAGTTGTAAAACCCTTCAGGGGGCTCAGGCCCCCCGGGTCAATCGCGAAGGACCTCTCGTGCCTTCCCTATGATGTTATGAATACGGAAGAAGCCCGGAAGATGGCCAGGGGAAAGCCTGTTTCGCTGCTTCATATCACAAGGTCGGAAATCGACCTTCCGGCAGATACCGATATTCATTCCGATGAGGTATATAACCGGTCTGTAAGCAATTTCAGGCTCTGGCAGGAGAAAGGCTGGCTTGTCCAGGATGAAAAGCCGATGTTCTACATCTATGCCCAGACAATGAAGGGAAGGACACAGTATGGAATCGTTGGCTGCGCATCGGTTGACGATTACCTCTGCGGAGTCATTAAGAAGCATGAACTCACAAGGCCCGACAAGGAACAGGACAGGATGATTCACGTGAGGATCAACGATGCAAATATTGAACCTGTGTTCTTTGCATATCCCGATGTTGCCGAAATAAATGCAATTGTCGATTATATCGTATCATCAGAAACTCCCGAATATGATTTTATTTCTGAAGACGGATTCGGCCACAGGTTCTGGGTGATGCGCAGGAGCGAAACAAACAGGCAGCTTGAAAGGCTATTCCGCGATAAGGTGCCCTGCACTTATGTTGCCGACGGGCACCACAGGACTGCCGCTGCCGCCCTTGTCGGAAAGGAAAAGCGCGAAAGCAACCCCTCTCACAAGGGAACGGAGGAATACAATTTCTTCCTTGCCGTTCATTTCCCTGCAAGCCAGCTGAATATTATTGATTACAACCGGACAATTAAGGACCTTAACGGGCTAACAGCTAAAGAATTCCTGGGGAGGATTGAGAAAGGCTTTGTCATTGAAGAAAAGGGAAAGAGGGCTTACAGACCAAGGCATCTTCATAATTTTTCAATGTACCTCGAAGGGCTCTGGTACAGTCTTGCTGCCAGGGAAGGCACATACAACGACAATGATCCGATTGGAATACTCGATGTGACAATCCTTACAGATCTTGTGCTCGGACCCATTCTCGACATACAAGACCTGAGACGCTCACGGCGCATTGATTTTGTTGGCGGGATACGCGGTCTCGGAGAACTAAAAAAGCGGGTTGACAGGGGGGACATGAAGGTTGCCTTCGCACTTTACCCGGTGTCGATGGACCAGCTTATAAATATTGCCGACTCCGGGAACATTATGCCTCCCAAGACAACCTGGTTCGAGCCAAAACTGCGAAGCGGGCTCGTTATACACAAGCTCAGCTGATGTCCGACATCGCCGGAAATATATTGTCTTTAAAGAGTCAGCTGCCCGCGCATGTGACACTCATTGCTGTTTCAAAAGGCCGGTCACTGCCAGAGATACTGGATGCACACAATGCCGGCCAGGAGGATTTCGGTGAAAACAGGGTGCAGGAACTCAGTGACAAGCGGTCCGCCCTTCCCGACACAATCAGGTGGCACCTTATCGGCCATCTCCAGACGAATAAAGTAAAGTATGCAGCCCCTTTCGTTTTCATGATCCATTCTGTTGACTCGCTGAAGCTGCTTCGTGTAATTGACGGCGAGGCACTGAAGAATTCACGCATCATACGCTGCCTGCTTCAGCTTCACATAGCCCGCGAAGAAACCAAGTTCGGCTTTTCAATGGATGAGGTCCGAATCATGATGGAGTCGGGAGAAATTGAATCAATGCATAACATTCAGCTTAACGGCATAATGGGAATGGCTACTTTCACTGACGATGAGGCTGTCGTAAGAGGAGAGTTCAGGTACCTCCGTGAATGTTTCAGTGAAATACGGACCAGGTACCAGAAAGGGAATCCCGATTGTAATGTAATCTCAGCGGGGATGTCGGGCGAGTATAATATTGCAATTGAAGAAGGAAGCAGCATGGTCAGGATAGGGACAGGAATATTCGGAGAGAGAAACAAGTAGTAAATTCAAAATAATTGTATATGAATAAACTTGAAACAAGTTACCTCGGGCTTAAAATTAATAGTCCCCTTATTGTAAGCAGCAGCAGGCTGACTGCATCGCTTGAGGGGCTGCAGGAAGCCGAGAAGGCGGGAGCGGGAGCTGCAGTTCTGAAATCACTGTTCGAAGAGCAGATACACCATGAGATAAGCGCGGCTCCGCAGGGATCGTCATATCCCGAAGCCGACGACTATATGGCATATTATATAGAGAAGAATGCGGTTTCGGAATACCTTCAGCTTATTAGGGACGCAAAGAGCAAACTGAAGATTCCTGTGATTGCAAGCATCAACTGCTACTCTTCAAGGGGCTGGACAGATTTTGCGAGGAGCATAGAGGGAGCCGGTGCCGACGCCATAGAAATAAACCTCTTCTTCCTGCCTCACAGCCGGAAGCAGTCTGGCGCCGATTCTGAGAAGATGTACTTCGAGATAATTGAAAATCTTGCCGGAACCATTAAAATTCCCATATCGATAAAGATAGGTTTCAGGTTCTCGAACATCCTTTACATGATTGACCAGTTTTACATGAGAGGGGTGAAAGGCGTCGTAATGTTCAACAGGTTTTTCGAACCGGATATCGACACGGAACGCGGTGAAATAGTGCCTGCAGGGATTTTTTCGGATGCATCAGAAAGAAGGTACGTGCTGCGCTGGGTTGCAATGGCAAGCGCCCAGGATATTGCAATTGACATCAGTGCAACAACCGGGGTTCACAGCGGGACTGATGCGATAAGATATCTCCTGGCGGGGGCTGCAAGCGTCCAGGCCTGCTCGGTGCTTTATGAAAAGGGGATCTCATACATAAAGACTATGAATGACGAGATAGAGGCGTGGATGAGCTCAAAGGGCTATGGCAGTATTGCAGAATTCCGCGGCAGCCTGAACTGGCGCAACATAACGAAGCCTGAAATGTACGAGAGGACCCAGTTTATGAAGTATTTCTCATCGGCTGACTGAAAGGTGATTATTGCTTGCTTTTTGAAAAATCAAAAAATATATACTAATTTAGGCGGGATTTACGTTTGACACTTAAACAATCTCACGATGAATAGGAAATATGGAATTGCTTCAGGGCTGTTGCTTGTGGTTCTGATGATCACTTTGCTGTTTAACGGCTGTAAATCATGCAGCACAACGGAGCCCGTGAACGATCTTAATGTTGACGTGTCCAAGGACAACACCGAATTAGTAGATGATATTAATAAGGCCAAGCAGATCTTCCAGGCAATTCCTTCTCCGCTGGAGTCTGCAATGCTTATCAAGTCAACAGGTGCAAAGTTCAACCAGACCCTGCTAAACCCCCTCGGGAATGCCGACTCTTATGCAACAAGCAGAAGCATGGCTCTCAACCTGGGTGTTTATACCTGCGACCTGAGCTTCACAAGTCTG
Source organism: Bacteroidales bacterium (assembly GCA_025455505.1). Classification (GTDB taxonomy): domain Bacteria; phylum Bacteroidota; class Bacteroidia; order Bacteroidales; family VadinHA17; genus LD21. The sequence goes on along the minus strand of JALOMK010000028.1, from coordinate 2,635 downwards.
TATGAGCAGACACAGCTCATTATCGATTACATGAATGCTTCAAAGAAGATGGCTGAGGGTCTGGGGATACTAAGGGCAATTGACCAGGCAACAATCGACAGGCTTGAACAGAACATAAACAACACCGAAGTAATAATGGAGATTGTGAGTGAGACTTTCATGAACTCAAGCTCCGACCTTGTCGACAACGGCCAGCCGGCGGTTGCCGCAATGGTTCTCGTAGGAGGATGGTTCGAGGGTCTTTATATTGCAACCCAGCTTGTTGACATGAAGGATTTTAACGGTAACAAGCTAGTGGGAAGGATAATCGACCAGAAACTTTCAATTGACATACTTCTCAACCTCCTTGACGAAAATAAGGGCAACCCTGCCATTGACGAGCTTATTATCCAGGTTCAGAAACTGAAAGCTGTGTTCGATAAGATAAATCTTACAACCTCTCCCATACGTCCCGAATATGTCGAGACAACAAATACAACTTACCTGAAGTCGGAGGTCAAATCGAATCTCACACCTGAAGTCTTCGCGGAGCTTGCCAAAACAGTTGCTGAAATAAGAGGTACTTTTGTAAAATAACCGAACCATGAGACTAAAAGTTTTATTCCCGGTAATTGCACTTCTCCTCGCTGCAGGAGTCACAGATATGTACGGGCAGTGCAAATCGTTCGCGAAAAAGGTTTGCATTCCGGAACTCGGAGTTTATGTCCACGACGGTAATTACCATGCAGCAGTGCTTGTGGAAGGGGAGGAGGCTGAGCTTTACAAGACCTTTTATTCCGATATGAAGTACAGGGTGGCAATTGTGGGTGAGGAAAACCTGTCGAACATTGAGTTCAAGGTCCTGGATGCCAGCAGGAACGTGATATACTCGAACAAGGATGCAAATTATGCCAAGACCTGGGACTTCGAGCTTCAGTCGAGCCAGCAGCTTAAACTTGTTGTGAAGGTTCCGGAGAAAAGCAAATCAGGCGAAACGCCGGCCAGCGGTTGCGTTTCGATAATGTTCGGATTCAAACTTAAAAATTAAGGAAGTTTATTTCAGTTTGGGAGCCAGGTACCTTCCCGTGTAGGAAGAGTCTGAGGCTGCGAGATCTTCAGGTTTTCCTGCATATACTACATTTCCTCCCCCGGCACCGCCTTCGGGGCCAAGGTCTATTACCCAGTCAGAGCATTTTATCACTTCCTGGTTATGTTCGATCAGAACAACTGAGTGGCCATGCTCGACGAGGGCATTTACAGACTTGAGAAGTTTGTTAATATCGTGGAAGTGCAAGCCCGTTGTTGGTTCGTCGAAGATGAAGAGTATGTGGCCGCTGCCTCTCTCCTGGCTCAGGAAATATGCAAGCTTCACCCTCTGGCTTTCGCCTCCCGAGAGCGTACTCGATGACTGACCCATTTTAATATAGCCAAGGCCCACGTCTGAAAGAGGTTTGAGCTTGTCAATAATCCTCCTCTCCGATTTGCCTCCCTGTGCAGCGAAAAAATCAATCGCATCGTCGATTGTCATCTCGAGCATGTCATAAATATTCCTGCCATGGTACCTCACATCAAGGATGTCCCTGCGGAAACGCATGCCCTTGCAGGCCTCGCATGTAAGCTCCACGTCGGCCATGAACTGCATCTCAACCCTTATGATGCCTTCTCCCTGGCACTCTTCGCAACGGCCTCCTTCTATGTTGAATGAGAAATGCGAGGCCTTGAAGTTGTTCTGAACTGACGCCTGCTGCTCCGAGAAAAGTTTTCTTATCTCATCATAGGCCTTAAGGTAGGTAACAGGGTTCGATCTGCTCGATTTTCCAATCGGGTTCTGATCAACGAGCTCAATGCCGGTGAGTGATTCAATATCGCCGGCAAGCTCGCGATACTGGCCGGGCTTCTGGCCGCTTCCCGTTACCCTGTTCGACAGAGCCCTGAAAAGTATGTCGCACACAAGAGTCGACTTGCCCGATCCGCTCACCCCGGTTACAGAGGTAATCGTATGAAGAGGGAACCTCACATCTATGTTCTTAAGGTTGTTTTCCCTGGCGCCCCTGACCTCTATGTAGCTGTGCCACTTTCTTCTTGCAGCAGGTACCGCAACCTTTTTCCTGCCGCTCAGGTAATCGGCTGTAAGCGATTTGTTTGCCTCGGACAGCTCGAGGCTCCCCTGGTATACAACCTCGCCGCCAAGCCGCCCTGCCTCAGGGCCCATATCAATTATATGGTCGGCAGCTCTCATTATCTCTTCCTCATGCTCAACAACAAGAACCGTGTTGCCAAGGTCACGCAGGTCCTTCAGAACATTGATAAGAAGATTAGTGTCGCGCGGATGGAGGCCTATGCTAGGCTCATCGAGTATGTACATCGAGCCGACAAGGTTGCTGCCGAGCGATGTTGCAAGGTTTATCCTCTGCGACTCGCCTCCCGACAGAGTCGACGAAAGCCTGTCGAGTGTAAGGTAGGGCAGGCCCACTTCAACAAGAAACCTCAGCCTCTGGATTATCTCCTTTAACAGCCTGTCTGCAATTTTTGCATCGGTTTCAGTAAGTTCAATGTTCAGAAGGTCCTTGTATAGCTCTCCGACTGGCATCGATACAAGCGTCTGTATTGTCCTGCCGGCAACCTTTACATAAGAGGCCTCTTTCCTCAACCGGCT
>JALOMK010000273.1 GCA_025455505.1 Bacteroidales bacterium | reverse complement strand
GCGTGCATCCACGCCTCATACTGCTATCGCGAGCTGATAGAGGTATTTGATCCAAGCAGAAGGCCGTGGATTGACATGAAAGGTGCCGCCACAGACAAGATAATTGAGGTTGTGAACCTCTGTCCCACCGAAGCTCTCGCCTGGAAGTGGAATGACGAGTCAAAGAATGAGAATATTGACAATGACCAGCTCAACCATGTTAAATTCAGAAGGCCCGAGCTTTCGGACCTGCCCGACCCAGGGGCACAGGCTCCCCCGGTATCGGTGAAAGTGATGATTGACGGGCCTGTTGTATTCAAGGGAAATTTCAAATACACCTATAATGGGGTTAGCAAAGTGATGGAAGACGGGATCCTGTCAATATGCCGTTGCGGGGCCAGCGACCATCAGCCATTCTGCGACGGGAAACACAGGAAGGTGGGCTTTGTTGGATAAGACGATAGTTATGGAAGGAAAGAAAGAAATAAAACCCGAGGCCTCAATTGAAATTGAGAACTTCGGACCAATCAGGGTGACAGGGAACTTCATTCTTAAGGACATCAAAAAAGGGACTGAAGAGACTCACACCGAGATTTACCTCTGCAAATGCGGAAGGTCGGAAAATAAGCCATTCTGTGACGATTCGCACAAGAAATAACCATACATAAGGTTCCGGGACCCGTCAATCCGGGGCATTTCACAAAGCAGGCTCACTCCGGTTTTTCAGCGTGCCACAACATGAAAGCAGGCCTGCCCCCTTTCGTATGTAGCCCAGCATTTCTTCTCAGCCCTGAGTTCCCAGATAACCTCGGCAAGAGCTTCCTTGAGAAAGCCCTTGTCGCAATTCGTGAGCACCATCTTGTCTGCGAGTATCCTTTTATATGTTATGTCAAATGCATTCCCGTAAAGGTGGGGACTGTTTTCAGAAGCGTTCATGTTAGCCTTCCTGAGGCTTTTCAGCCCGTCGGTCTTCCTTGTCATTGAAGTAATAATGAATTTCGATCCCCTCAATCCCTTTTCCGAAGTCTTCTCCCTGAAGCGCCTGCCTATCTCATCGATAAGTTCGCGGGTATCTTCTGTCACATAGGGATGACTGTGGCTGAGTTTATCAACTGTATAACGCCGGCTGCTCTTTACCTTTACAAGGCTGCCGCTCCTTATTCTTTGCCTGAGGTCCTTTTCATTCTTGCATGGTATTATCCCGGAGCGCTTTGCCGCCTCTCCGTAATCGGCAAGCCTGTCGTTGAGTTTCTTACTGTAGCCGGCCTGCCTGTAATCGATGCAGCGGGTGCTGAAGTATGAAAAGAAGTCCCTCCTGTAGCTTTTACTGACAGCAAGCTTTAGTGAGACAAGAATGAGGAAAACGACAGGGCCGGTTTTAATAAGTGCAATAAGGAAGGACCTTCTAACCCGCATCAGGACTTAAAACTATCAGTTAAGTACTTTCCTGACAAGGTCGGCGGCATCCCTGAAGGATATGGCTGAGAAGACTTCCAGACCCGAATTGTCGATTATCAGTTTTGCTTCTTCCGCATTTGTTCCCTGGAGGCGTACAATTACAGGAACGCTTATGCTTCCGATTGACTTGTAGGCTTCGACAACGCCGTTTGCAACCCTGTCGCAGCGGACTATACCACCGAAAATGTTTATCAGGATTGCTTTTACAGCCGGATCTTTAAGTATTATGCGAAAACCGGCTTCAACTGTTTTCGGATTGGCACCGCCGCCCACATCTAGGAAGTTGGCAGGAGCGCCGCCCGAAAGTTTTATTATATCCATTGTGGCCATTGCCAGTCCTGCTCCGTTAACCATGCATCCCACGTTTCCGTCGAGTTTGACAAAATTAAGATTGTGGCTTCCGGCTTCCACTTCCACGGGATCCTCCTCATCTACATCGCGCATTGCCGCAAGGTCGGGATGCCTGTAGAGTGCATTATCGTCAAGGACGAGCTTGCAGTCGACAGCGATGATCCTGTCATCGCTTGTCTTAAGCACAGGGTTTATTTCAAGCAACTGGGCATCGCAGCCCATGAATGCCTCATACACTGCCGGAAGGAACCTTTGCATGCTCTTCCAGGCTTCACCTGTGAGGCCAAGATTAAAGGCTATGTTCCTTGCCTGGAAGGGCTGAAGTCCGGATGAAGGATCTATTGTCTCAGTGAATATTCTTTCAGGAGTGCGTTCTGCAACCTCTTCAATTGACATGCCTCCGTCTGGTGAGTACATGAAAATATACTTCCCCGTATTCCTGTCGAGAAGCATGCTAATATAAAACTCCTTTGGTTCTGTCTGACCCTTGTAATAAACATCCTGGGCAATCAGGACGCGCTTGACCTTTTTCCCTTCCGGGCCTGTCTGGGGTGTTACAAGCTGCATCCCGAGCATCTTCTGTGCCAGCTGTCCTGCTTCTTCAGCAGATTTAGCAAGCTTCACTCCTCCGCCTTTTCCGCGCCCGCCCGCATGTATCTGTGCTTTAACAACACAGAAATCAGAGCCGAACAGCTCTTTCAGTTGCCTGGCTACCATTACAGCCTGGTCGGGCGTTTCGGCTACAAAGCCCTCCTGGATGTCGACATTGTATGCCTTCAGCACCGACTTACCCTGAAATTCATGTACATTCATTCCATGAAGAATTTAAATTATGAAACAAGCCTGCGATCGAAGTCTTTGAACACAATATAACAACAAATAAAGCATTAAATGGTTAATTTCGTCTAAAAAAGAATGAGGAAACTTCTTAACAGCGAGCTGGAACGAAAGACGGTGAAGGAGTTCAGGAACTCAGCCAAGATGCCTTTTACAGTTGTACTCGACAATGTAAGGAGCCAGCAGAATGTGGGATCTGTTTTCCGCACTGCCGACGCCTTCCTGGTGCGCTCGCTGTACCTGTGCGGAATAACGGCAAGCCCTCCGAGCCGCGACATAGAGAAAACCGCGCTTGGAGCAACAGGCTCTGTTGACTGGAAATATTTCGGATCAACAGTGGAAGCAGTGATGGAGCTTAAGGACAAAGGTTGCAGGATTATAGCTGTGGAGCAGGCAGAGGGTTCGGTAATACTCAGCGATTTCAGACCGGAAAGTGGCCGGAGTTACGGTCTTATCTTCGGACATGAAATTAAGGGTGTATCACAGGAAGTTCTTGACTTGTGCGATGGCTGCATTGAGATACCACAGTTCGGAACCAAGCATTCCTTCAATATAGCCGTGAGTGCAGGAATAGTGCTATGGGAGTTGTCAAGGCAGCTTCATGATTGAGTTCTGAACGACTGCCAGATTACTGATGAATAACCACCGGGTGCTTAAAAATGATCCCGGAAGGACAAAAAAAAGGGTGCCTCAGAGAGACACCCTTTTTTATGATTTTCACATATTACTGAACGAGAGCCTTGAAAGTGTCATCGTTGAAGAACTTTGCAAACTCAATGTCAGTTTTTGCATAAGTCTTGAAGTTAGCGTTCATGCTGATTGCTTCCTTCAGGCCTGATGCCATATAAGTCTTGTCGTCCATGCGTGCTCCTACTACTGCCTTCAGATAGGGGACCTTGCCCTTGCATGTCTCCTTTGTACTGTCGAGAGTTGCTTTTGCCTTTGTAACGTCGCCCTTGAGAAGGTGTGCGAGAGCGAGGTTGAAGCAGGGCTCTGTACCGAAGAGGTTGACAGCCTTGTCATATTCGCCCTTTGTTATTGCAATCACTCCCTGGCCCCATTTGGAATCGGCGGTTGCTGTAGTCATTGAATTGAAATATTCCTCAGCCTTGGCGATGTCGCCTTTAACAAGCATTGCGAAACCGAGGTTGTTCTTTACAACGTCGTTGTTCATGATAGTCTTTGCTGTTTCAAATGAAGCGAGGGCCTCATCTGTTTTGCCGAGGTTCATTGAGGTCTTTTGTAAGTGTTCCTGAATAAAGCATCTCTTCGAGTGAAAGAACTTTCGGGTCGGCTTTCATCTGGGCAAGGATCTGCTCGTCGCTGCGGCCGATCTTGTCAGCATTGACCATCATCTTTGACCTTCTGAGCCTTGGAAGGATGTCTGTCTTCAGAGCCTCGAAAGCAGCTGACATGTTCTTGATCTCCTTTTCGCGGACGTCAGGGTCAGAGTACATTGAAAGCACTCTTAGGATAAGCTCCTTGTCCTGCATTGATGATTTCTCAACCTCTGTCTTGAAACCATCCCAGTCTTCAGCTGTTGTCTTTGTCTCGAAGAAATTGCTTGCTTTTGCAGCTTCAACCTTGCTGAATTCCTTCTTTATATACTTGTCGGCAGATGTACCTCTTTTACCTGAGAGTTTATCATTAAGATCGAAAGCACCGTCGGGTGATGCATATGAGCTGACAACAGTGTTCTTGAGCTGTTTGGCGGGATCGGCAGTTACGGATGCAATATATTCCTTCAGAAGTTTAATGTCTTCGGCCTTAAGTTCAGAGTTGCGGATCTCTGAGCTGTTGATAAGATAGTTGATGTCGGCAACGAACTGCTCGGGGGTAATCCTTACATAGTTGTCTTTCATTGATGCGGGCTTGCCATGCTTTTCAACAAGTGTTGAAGTTGCTATAACGCCGTCAGCGAGCTTAACAGGTTCGAAATCAAGGAATTTTCCTTTTCTTTCGGCTTTAACCCTCAGCATCAGTTCAGAAACCTTGAGATTCTCCTTATAGGGAACTGTGGCGGTATATGTAAAATCGCCGCCGCTATAGGCAACAACCTTGTTATTTGCCTGTACGCTTTCACCCTGGAGAACCTGTACCTTTTCAAAAACAGATTCACCTCCGGTGTATGTAAGAACAGGAGTAGCCGTAAGTGTGGCTTTCTTGTCGAAATAATTCGCCGGGTAGGTGCCCTTGATTGTCACATTTATTGAACCGGCATGAGTTTCAAGCACCTTTGGAGTGACTTCATACTTCACCAGGTTGGCAGTGGTTTGCATCTTCTTGAGAGGATTACAGCTCATCAGGAAGGATGCCGCAAGGATAAGAATAAAAAGGCTTCTGAAGTTTTTCATGGTTACAAGAGTTATTTGATTATGTTACTTTATATTATATGCTTTAAGTTTAGCGCAAATTTATAATAAAATAGTCTAATTCAGAAGCAAATTAAATAAAATAAATGGACTATTCGAACTTGGGTATCTTTTTTTAGAACAAATTATAAACCACCGGGATTTCTCTCCCGGCCTGTCCTATAATCGCTTAAAAGGCTGATATTTAAAAAGAAATCACAGGATGACTGTATTCATCCCGGAAGGGTAATCATTTTTGAAGATGAGGTCTGTTATCTTCCTGTAATCATCCTCGTTTTCCACAAAATCGACTTCATTGATATCGATAATAAGGTACCTGTTGTCGGGATTCTGCCTGAAAAATGTGAAATAGCTATCCTGAATTTTCAGGAGGTATTCACGTGTTATTGAAGTTTCGTAATTCCTTCCGCGTTTTTCAATATTCTTCATCAGTCTTTCAGGGCTAAGGTGCAGGTAGACATAAATGTCGGGGCGCGGCAGGGAGCCGTATATGATATAGAATATCTGCCTGTAGAGGTTATACTCATCCCCGTCGAGTGTTGAGGCTGCGAAGACGAGGGATTTCATGAAATAGTAATCGGCAACAGTGAAAGCCTTGAACAGGTCTCCGGGGACAAGCTCGTCCTTCAGCTGCTTGTACCTGGCTGCAAGGAACGAAAGTTCAAGGGGGAAGGAGTATTTGGCAGGATCGTTATAGAATTTCGGGAGAAAGGGATTATCGGCAAAGCGCTCTAGTATGAGCCGGGCATTGAACTCTTCGGCAATGCGGGTGCTAAGTGTGGTTTTACCTGCACCTATATTGCCTTCTATCACAATGTAATTATACCTTGAATCCATTCCTCCGGGTAATTTGAGCTTCTCAGATCAAATGTAGAAATTGAAGTTCAAAAACCAATACCAAATTCCCGGGAATACAATAAAAAACTGACGCAGGGTTCAGCATTGTGCTATACCCTGCGTCGTTCTGTAAAATCAGTTT
>JALOMK010000272.1 GCA_025455505.1 Bacteroidales bacterium | reverse complement strand
TTCCTCGTGAAAGTACTTGCCGAGGCTGTTTGAGACATCTTCGAATTTACTGTTGCCCTTGTTTTCAAAAAGCTGGTCTTCGTGTCCGTACAGGTGCTTCAGGGCGCCATTGGTTTTGAAAAGATCTGCATCCCCGTCATTATCGTAGTCGAGAAAGGAGCTTGTCCATCCGACAAACTGGGCTGCAGCCGTTGATAAACCTGATGAATTTGAAATGTCAGTGAAGACACCGTTGCCCTTATTCTCGTATAAGGAGCAATATGTGTCATCTGAGAGAAACATGTCAAGCAGTCCGTCTGAGTTGAAGTCGGAGAAATCGACCGACATACTGACTGTGGCTTCTCCGGCCTGGCTGAAAGCTGTACCGGACATTATTCCCCTGTCAGTAAATTTCTTGCCCTGTTCGTTATGCCACAGATAGTTGAGTGTGTGGTCGTTTGCAACATATATATCAACAAAGCCGTCTGAGTCATAGTCGGCAGCCCCGACTCCCATAGCTCTTCCGTCGAGGTCTGTTATCCCCATCTCAGCCGACACCTCACTGAAGGTCCCATCGCCATTGTTTCTGAACAGCCAGTCTGCTTCCCTGTCATATGCCATCGGACCAGGGAAGCCATCGGGAGCGTAGTAATACTTGTATTCAGGATCGAATTTCAGGTAATTCCCAACATAAAGGTCGAGGTTTGTATCGTTGTCATAGTCAAGCCATACGGCACCAACGCTGCATTCCTGCCCTCCTCCCACCATGGCTTTTTTTGTAAAATCTGAGAAAGTTCCGTTTCCATTGTTCTTATAAAGGATATTTGGTCCGTAGTTACTTACATAGATGTCCGGATAACCATCGTTGTTAAAGTCGCCGACACTTGCCCCCATGCTGTATGCAGCAACGTCAATTTAGGCCTCTTCTGTGACATCCGAGAACGAACCGTTGCCAAGATTCCTGTAGAGCCTGTTGCCGGGAAGTGAGGCAGGCTTTTCACCGCTGCTGAATCCTTCGATCCATGTGCCGCTTGTAACAAACAGGTCAATGTAACCATCCTTGTCATAATCGAGCATTGCCGCTCCTCCTCCGCTCGATTCTATAATGTTTGTAAGGTGGTCGGAACCTATAGAGTGAATGAAATCCAGTCCGGATGCAGTTGTAATGTCCTGGAAGAAATCCCCGTCAGGCTGGGGAAGCATCGGCAACTCACTTGAATTCCGTTTTCCTGCATTGTCATTCCTGCAGCCTGGGACGACTAAAATTGAAATGATTGCCAGGATAGCCGCAAGATAGTTTATTGGAATAAGGTCACGTCTCATTACTTGATGGATTGGGTCTGCCAAAATATAATATTTTAGCCGCTGTGAAATTAAAAACGGATTAAAAAGAGATTAAAAGACAAGGCTTTTTAACTGTATCAGTGGCGCAGAGGCAGGCTGACAGTTACTGTGGTACCTTCTCCCTCTTTGGATTCGATGCGGAGCGTGCCATTGTGTTTGTTAAGTATTTGCTTAACAAGCGGCAGGCCGATCCCTGTCCCGTTGAAGGATTTTGCATTAGACGCCCTGTAGAATGGCTCGAATACTTTCTTCAGTTCAGTTTCGGGAATTCCTATGCCATTGTCAGAGAACCTGATACAAATGCAGCCATCAGTACAGCTCAGTGAAATGTTAACAGACCTGTCTGCTGAGTATTTGCAGGCATTTTCGATCAGGTTCGACATTGCAACCTTCAGAAGGTTCTCATCTCCGGAAACAAGCATCTGGTCAGAATCAGTAACATTCTCATCGAGTTCGATTCCAATCCGTGCAGACCCGTCAATTTTTACAAGTTCATCCTTTGCCTGCCACAGTATTTCATCTATTCTCACCGCCTTGCCCGGGTTCAATTCACTTTCAGAATTGGTTCGCGCCATCAGCAGAAGTCTGTTTGAAAGGATGATCAGCTTACTTATGTCTTCAAGAACTGACTCAAGGGCAATCCTGTACTCAGTTTCTGACCTGTCCTTCATCAGTAGAACCTCGAGCTGCCCGTTTATTGATGTAAGCGGCGTTCTGAGCTCGTGGGAGGCATTTGCAATAAAATCCTTCTGAATATGAAGGCCGGCTTCAAGGCGTGAAAGCATTTTATTGAATGTCATTGCAAGCCTGGCAATTTCATCAGTGCCGTTGCCTGTTGAAAGCCTGTGGTTCAGGCTAGCTATCGATATGTCTTCAACACTGCTGACGACGTCGGAGATGGGCCTGAGGGCCCTGCCGGAATAGATCCATCCGGCAGCTGCGAATAATATTATGCTTATGAGGGCTGCAAGAAAAATGATCATTTTCAGCCTGTTAAGGAAGTAATGTCCGTCAGTGTCAGTGGCTGCTGCAAGAACAACAAAGCGATCGAACCGCGAGATATAGAGAGTACCTGTCAGGGCATATTTATCCCTGAGCATGTCAATTTCCTCGTGCAGACGAATCCGCTCTATTATACTATAGTCAATATCAATAAAACCCCTGGTGTCAGAAGAGTAAAGAGTGTCATCCCTGAAATTCAGGATTATAATCATTTCGTCATCAAGTTTCACAGGGTTATCGCTTTCAAGCCGTTCAACTCTTCCTGCATCAATATTGTCAGCTTCGAGAAGAAGCCTTGCAGCTATCAGGGAGTTGTTCCTCAGTCTGTTGAAAAAATCTTCCGTTCTGAAGGCAGCCGATGCATAGTATATTGCAAGCGAGGCAAGCAGAACTATCATTCCCCCGATAAGCAGGAACTGAAGTGTTAAGCGTGTCCTTATTTTCATTATCAAATATCGCCGAATATGTAACCGAAGCCGACTCTTGTGTGAATCAGCTTCCTGCCAAATGATTTATCTATCTTTTTCCTGAGAAAGTTCACGTAAACGTCTACAACATTGGTGCTGTGATCGAAGCTGGCATCCCAAACTTTTTCAGCTATGTCTGCACGTGAGAGAACTCTGCCTGGATTTCGCATGAAGAAGTCAAGCAGAGCGAATTCCTTTGCGGTAAGCTCAATTACCGAATCGCCCCTTCTTGCCTCTTTTTTATTCGTGTCGAGTTCAAGGTCTTTATAAACAAGGATATTTAGGGACTCTGACGGCAATCCTGCACCTCTTGTCAGGACCTTTACCCTGGCAAGCAGTTCACGGAATTCAAAAGGTTTCACGAGGTAGTCATTTGCGCCGGCATCGAATCCGAGAAGCTTGTCATCGGTAGTGCCGAGTGCCGTCAGCATCAGAACCGGTACAGAGGGATTCATCCTCCTGAGAAGCCGGCACAGATCCAGACCGCCTATTCCGGGGATGATCAGGTCAAGAATGTACAGATCATATTTATACTGACGGGCAAGCTTTTCTGCAGACAGGCCGTCATAAGCGATATCTGCCTCAAAGCTGCTCTCCTCGAGTCCTTTTTTAATGAACGAAGCAACTTTGGGTTCATCCTCAACAATGAGTATCCTGGGCATGTTTCTATACTTTGCAAAGTGACAGGCAAAGTTATTTATTTTCCCGAGGATGGTGCAATGCACCAGATAATATATCAGTATATCCCGGGGGTGCTGAGCTGTTCTTATACTATTTTTTTTACTTGGCTGAACATTTTATTTTCAGACTTGTTTGAGAAACCCGGTGAAATCCTAAAATTGCCTCGGTCATCATTCAAAAAAAATTACTTCAATTGCTCATTTTTTAACTAATTTTAATTGTTTTTTAATCTTTTTAATTATTTTTGACGTGCCTGACTTTATATGATACACATAAAAACTTTACTCATAACTAACTTTAACTTAATCTTTAAAAAACCTGATTGACTATGCAAATTCTTACCAAAGTGCAGCGCATTGCGCTGTTAATGTTCAGTATGGTGCTGTCTACAGGCATTCTTTTTGCCCAGGAGAGGACCATTACAGGGAAAGTTTCTGCTGAGGGTGAGGGACCAGTACCTGGTGTCAACGTTACGGT
>JALOMK010000271.1 GCA_025455505.1 Bacteroidales bacterium | reverse complement strand
CAGATGTTCAAGGAGGCTGAAAAAGGTGACAAGGAAATATTTATTGAACGCACCGAGCAGGCCCTTGAAACCGGCGCTTCCGTAGTGGCCACCGCCTGCCCTTTCTGTATGACAATGATTACTGACGGCCTCAAATACAAGAACAGGGAGGAAGAGATAAAAAATTACGACATAGCTGAACTGATAGTACAGTCACTTGATATTTAAAATTATACAGAATATAAAAAACCTGACCGATGGAAAACAGAATCTTGAAGAGTGGTGAATTCCTTGTAAGTGAAACCTTAGCCGGAGATATATTCATACCGGAGGAGTTTAATGAAGAACAGAGAATGATAGCACAGACCTGTGCCGATTTCCTTGAAGCCGAAGTATACCCTAACCTCGAACAGGTTGAAAAGAGCGACAGGGAGCTTATGAAAACCATCCTGAAAAAGTCAGGTGACCTCGGCATGATGGGTGTATCGATTCCGGAAGAATTCGGAGGATTCGGACAGAACTTTGTAACCCAGATGCTTGTTGCCGAAACGACAGGCGCGGGATATTCATTTTCAGTGGCTTACATGGCACACTGCGGCATCGGGACACTTCCGATAATGTATTACGGCAACAAGGACCAGCGCGAACGCTATGTAACAAAGCTTGCAACCGGAGAGATGCTGGGAGCCTACTGCCTCACCGAGCCGGGAGCAGGAAGCGATGCCAACTCAGGCAAGACGAATGCAAGACTCAGCGAAGATGGCTCGCATTACATCCTGAACGCATTACATCCTGAACGGACAGAAGATGTGGATAACAAATGCAGGCTTTGCCGACACCCTTGTGGTTTTTGCAAAGATCGACAATGACAGGGTCCTCAGCGCCTTTATAGTTGAGTCGAAATACCCGGGTGTTGTCATCGGTCCCGATGAACATAAAATGGGTATCAAGGGCTCCTCCACAGCCCAGATATATTTCAATGACGTAAAGGTACCGGTAGGAAATCTTCTAGGTAAAAGGGGAGAGGGATTCAGGATAGCCCTCAGCATCCTTCACATGGGAAGGTTAAAGCTCGGGGCCAACGTGCTCGGCGCGGCAAAAAAGGCAATCAATGACTCTGTGAAGTATGCAAATGAAAGGAAGCAGTTTGGTGTACTGATATCAACCTTCGGCGCCATAAAGCACAAGCTTGCTGAACAGGTAATAAGGCTTTTCGCATCGGAATCGGCTGTTTACAGGGTGAGCAACGACATTGATTCGCTTATGAAGAAGCTTACTGTCGACTGCGGCGATTACGGCCGGGCATCGATAGAGGCTATCAGCCACTACGCTGTTGAAGCTGCAATACTCAAGGTAGTGGGGTCGGAAATGCTCGATTTTGTTGCTGATGAAGCCGTACAGATACACGGGGGCATGGGATATTCCGCCGAGATGATGGTTGAAAGGGCTTACCGCGATTCAAGGATCAACAGGATCTTCGAAGGCACAAATGAAATAAACAGGCTTCTCGTTGTCGACACTGCCATGAAACGTGCGATGAAAGGTGAATTTGACCTTTTCGGCGAAGCAGCAAAACTATGGGAGGGACTTGCAACAGTAAGTGACGGTAAAACCGATAATGAAGACTATTTCACACGTAAGAAAAGATATCTCAGCAACTTTAAGAAGCTCATACTCCTGTGCATGCACGGGGCAGCAAAGCATTTTGAGAAAAATCTCATTAATGAGCAGGAGGTCCTTAATAACCTGGCCGAGATGATGATGGAGACCTATGTGACTGAATCACTGGCCCTCAGGGTAGAGAAACTTGCCTCCTTGAAAGGTGACGTGTCGCTTTACAGGGACATGCTTGATGTAAACATAGCCGATACTGCAAATATTGTCAGGAAGTCGGCTCTGGATGCCGTATGTACCTTCTGCAGCAGCGAAAACTGTGCAGACCTTCACAGGGCAGTTGAGGTTCTTACAAAGGTTGGCTGCGTGAATGTGAAGGACGCCAGGCGAAGGATCGCTGACAAGCTCATCGGGGATAATTCATATAAGTTCTGATAGTTTTCCGGGGACGGGTTTCATGGACAGGCGCAGGATTGTTTTTACAGGATTAATAATACATTGCCGTGATGAAAACATTTCGATTTGTACTGGCGTTGAGCATAATGCTGTTCCTTACGGCTTGCTCGACAGTCCCCATAACGGGGAGAAAACAGCTCAGCCTCATACCGGAATCGGAAATGATTGCGATGGGCTTTGCAGCCTATGATGATTTCCTTAAGGAAAATCCCCCCTCGTCCGATCGTGTCAACAGCAGTCTTGTAAAGGAAGTTGGCAGCTCGCTTTCGAAATCAGTTGATTTCTTCTTTAACGCCAATAACATGGGATCGAGGCTGCAGGGCTACAAGTGGGATTTCTCGCTGGTAAACAACAATGTGCCAAACGCCTTCTGTCTTCCCGGAGGCAAAGTGGTTATTTACAGCGGCATACTCCCGCTCACTGCCGACAGGAACGGCCTTGCAGTGGTTGTGAGCCATGAGATTGCCCATGCAGTGGCAAGGCATGGGAATGAGCGGATGAGCCAGCAGCTTCTTGTACAGTTCGGGGCAGTGGCCCTCGGGGCAGCCATGCAGGAAAAACCGGAGGAGACAAAGCAGCTCTTTTACCTTGCTTATGGCGCCGGTTCGCAGCTTGGCACGCTTGCTTATTCGAGGGAACATGAATATGAAGCCGACAAGCTGGGACTGATCTTCATGGCGCTTGCCGGGTATGATCCGCAGTCGGCGGTGGGGTTCTGGGAGAGAATGAGCAAGCTTGGCGGCAGCAAACCACCGGAGTTCCTTAGCACTCATCCTACCGATGCCAACAGGATTGCAAAGATAAAGGAGGCCCTTCCTGAGGTTATGAAATATTACAAGCCCGGGTCTTAATGTGACGAGTGGGTAGTAATTGTGGCAACAGTAACAGCTGTTGCGACAGCAGCCTGAACTTCCCGTATTGCCTGGCTTATTTCCGGCGCGAAACTGTTGCCGGCGATAAGGGACTTGCATTTTTCCCTCATCCTGCGTGCCTCACCTCTTTCCCGTGACAGGAGCTTGTATGAACGGGAGCTCTCAATGATTGCAAGGAACATCAGGTCATCTCTTCCGGGCTCCTTCCCGTGAAGCAATATTCCCCGGAGTGTCTCGATCAGCGAAGTCCTTAAGCCCGGGTTATTCATCCAGTAACGCCTGTAGCTGAAAAGTCCCAGGAATTTCCTGTACTCCACTCTTATTACCCGGTCCTTTTCCAGGGACAGTATAAGGTTGTTTTTGATAAATCTCGATTTGTTCGAGAGAATTGATATCCAGTATGATATCTTCCTGGCTTTTTGTGAGGCAGATATCTTTTCAGCTATCATATCGTGCAGGGGGTCGCCGTTCATCCTGAACGACGGAACTATCCTCCTCTGGCTTATGGAAAACTCGCCGGCGGCAAGATATTCAATAAGCAGAGCACCTGTAAGCGGAAGCCGGAACAGGATGTCTGAGGAAGGGATAGTCCCGTTAGCGGGGTGAAGGGACAGGATGAAAAAGCGCCGTGCGATTGAAAGTTCCATATTTATAGGGTTTTGGCTTGTTGCAATGCAGGATAAAGTTAAATTAAATATTTATCATTGAGCAAGGTGATTTAGATCAATTTTCAACGTGACAAACAGCAGTAAGCTGAGGTGTATTTTAGGCTCGTGGCAAATTACGGGATTGGTTTAATACGGTATATTTGTGAATCTATTAACAATTATATCTATTATGAATCAGAGATTAAAAAGGATCAGACTGTTTATTGCTGCAATCGTACTGCTTGCAGCAGCGGCCGGGTTGTATTCGTGCGAGAAATACCAGTTTCTGCCTCCGGCTGTCGACCCTAATTACGAATGGTCTTTGGCGAATGATATACAGCCCATATTCAATGCAGGATGTGTAAGCTGTCACGGAGGAACAAAGGCCCCTGATCTCAGGGAAGGAAAATCCTTTAACGCTCTTACAAAGGGAGCCTACATCACACCTCCCGGAGAGACAAGCGGGCTTTACAGCACAATGATCGAGCCCGATCATGCACCAAGGTCTTCGGATGCCGATAAACTTAAGGTGAAATACTGGATTGACCAGGGCGCAAAGAACAATTAATTCTGAAATAAATAAACCTGATAAAACAAACAGATATGAAAAAGATTTTTCTAATCCTTACACTGGCATTATTCATCACTCCTTTATTTGCACAGGATGCCGCTGAATCGGGCAAAACACCGGTGGATTTCACTTTCAACACCTCGATGCTTATCGACAACCAGACTGTGGCATACCCATTCAAGGGGAGCTTTCAGCTTGAGATTCAGCACAGATTCAGCCTGATAGAAAATGTCAAAAATCTTTTCGGGATCTATGGTTCGGCAAATACAAGAATGGCTCTTAATTACGGGGTCAGCGACAGGATCATGGTCGGTTTCGGTACAACAAAGGACTATAAATTGCAGGATCTTCAGTGGAAATATGCAATTCTCAGGCAGACTACCGACAACAGCATGCCTGTTTCCGTTTCATATTTCGGAAATGCAGTTCTCGATGCCCGCTCCGATGACAATTTCGGCCCGGAGGAATCGTATGAATTCATTCACAGGTTCTCGTATTTCACCCAGCTGATAATTGCAAGGAAATTCAATGATAAAATTTCGCTACAGGTTGCCCCTTCATTTGCATATTTTAACTCGGTTCCTAT
>JALOMK010000027.1 GCA_025455505.1 Bacteroidales bacterium | reverse complement strand
GGCCAGGGCCAGGCGGCCCTTCTGATAAGCCCAGGGGTGTAGGTGTGCATCCCCACCGGGGAATCGAAACTGTAACAATTGCCTACCATGGCAGAATAGCCCACCACGACAGTGCGGGGAACAGCGGGGTGATTGGCGAAGGCGATGTACAGTGGATGACAGCCGGCGGCGGAGTGCTGCATAAGGAATACCACGAAAAGGAATTCAGCAGGAAAGGAGGATTGTTCCAGATGGTGCAGCTATGGATGAATCTTCCCGCAAAGTACAAGATGACCCCAGCCAAATACCAGTCGATTGAAAACAGCACAATGGGCAGAAAGGAAATTGACAGTAAAGGCAGCATAATTGAGGTCATTGCCGGCAGTTACCAGGGTGTTGGGGGACCTGCCTCAACCTTTTCGCCGGCAGACCTGTTTAACCTGAAACTCAGAAAAGATTCGGAAGCTTTGTTCACATTCAGGAGCAGCGACAACACCGGCATCCTGGTCATCGAAGGCGAAGCTGAAATAAACGGCCGCACCGCACCTGAAAACAACTTTGTGTATTTCGGTCACGAGGGCAATTCAATTACAGTGAAAGGGCGCACTGACTGCATTCTGCTTATAATGAACGGGGAACCCCTGAATGAAAATGTTGTTCCCTACGGCCCCTTTGTGATGAATACCGAGCAGGAAATAAGGCAGGCCTACCAGGATTACCACGACGGCAAATTCGGCTATCTCGAAGACTAACAAAAATCATCGGTTCAGGTATTCCGGCGGCCTTTCCGCCACTTGTAAACCAGGTAGATCACAAAAATGGCTCCCACTATAATGAATATCTCTCCCAGGTAGGGATAAATAGTTTCCCTGACCTCATAGAAATAATACCCTATAACGGCAAGAATAACATTCCATAAGCCGGCTCCGAGAAAAGTGAACAGGAGGAAATCACGCATGCTCATTCTCGCAAGACCTGCCGGAATTGAGATCAGCTGCCTCACGGCTGGCACAAGCCTGCCAATGAACGTTGAGCTTTTCCCGTTTCGCAGGAAGAATTCTTCTGAATGAACCACCTTATCCTTAGAAAGCAGAAGCATCCTGCCCATCCTGGAATCTGCAAATTTATAAACCATAGGCCGGCCCAGGTAATAGGCGAGGTAATAGTTTATCAATGATCCGCAAAGCGCTCCGAAGGTGCTGAAGAATAAAACGAGGAAGAAGTTCAGGTCACCCTGGGCCGCCTTGTATGCCGCAAAGGGAACAACGACTTCCGACGGGAATGGTATGAACGATGCTTCAATTGTCATGAGAAGGGCAATCGAGAAATAATTCAGGTTTGCCATATACCATTCAAATACAGAGTGAAATATTTCCATTGCAATTGTGAATTTCCTGTAAAAGCACCAAAGATATTCAAAATCCGGTGATATTTCCTATCTTGCATATAGACGTTACAATAACCATGGCTTTTAAACTCCTTATATCATGAATGTTACCCGTACATTTGACCTGCTTGACCTTTACAGGACAAGACCCTTTAAGGAGGATGCGCTCTGTTTCAAGCAGAACGGGCAGTGGAAGAAATTCAGCTCGCAGGAATACATTGAAAACTCTTATAACTTCTGCTACGGACTCCATGAACTTGGATTACGCAAGGGCGACATGGTAGTCACGGTATCGTCAAACAGGCCTGAATGGAACTTTGCAGACATGGGCATGGCGATGGCAGGCATTGTTCATGTTCCGGTGTTTACTTCACTAAGCCCTGATGAATATGAATATATCATAAGAAATTCAGGTGCAAGGATAGTCCTGGTATCGGACAACAGGCTCTATTGCTGCCTGGCGTCTGCCCTTGAAAAAATGAAGGGAGATATCAGAGTGTATTCATTCGACAATATCAGGGATGTTGCCAGCTGGGAGGAAATACTGAACCTCGGCAAGTCCTGCAGCGGGGAAACAATGAAAGAAACAGAAAGGATAAAGGCTGAGATAAGCCCTGACACTTTCGCGACTCTTATCTACACCTCTGGCACAACGGGCAATCCCAAAGGCGTGATGCTTTCGCAGCGCAACCTTGTTTCAAATTTCATTTCAGCCGCCTCCGTATTCAATCTCAGCCCTGAAAACCGTTACCTTAGCATTCTGCCCCTCTGCCATGTGGGAGGCAGGATGGGAAACTACCAGACCCAGTACAGCGGATCGTCGATCTACTATGCCGAGAGCATGGGAACAATTGCAGCCAATATGCAGGAAATTAAACCCGATGGTTTTGATGCGGTGCCGCGAGTAATTGAAAAATTCTATGATGTTATTATTTCAAAAGGGAAGAAACTCAAAGGCATCAAAAAGACGCTGTTCTTCTGGGCCGTTAACCTCGGTCTTCGCTATAAGCCCTTCGGTGAAAATGGCTGGTTCTATGAAAGAAAACTAAGACTTGCCGATAAGCTCATTTTCAGTAAATGGAGGGCAGCCCTTGGAGGAAACGTCAATATTGTGGGATGCGGCGGAGCAAGCCTGCCGGCAAGGCTTGAAAGGATATTCTGGGCTGCTGGAATAAAGATTGTAAACATGTACGGACTGACGGAGACCTCGCCCATAATCACTATAAACAGGACTCACAAGGGTGCGCTCAGGCTTGGTTCCGTAGGATGTGTCATCGAAGGAGTGGAGGTTAAGATTGCAGGCGACGGCGAGATACTCTGCAAGGGACCCAATGTAATGCTGGGCTACTGGCGCGACAGCGAACTGACAAAAGCGGCTATCGACGGTGAAGGATGGTTCCATACAGGCGATATCGGTCATATTGAGGACGGTATCTTTCTTTTTGTGACAGACAGGAAGAAAGAGATATTCAAGCTTTCAAATGGCAAATTCATTGCGCCCCAGGTAATTGAGAATATCTTCAGGGAGTCGGCAGTGATCGACCAGATAATGGTTGTAGGGGAGCATGAAAAGTTTGCGAGTGCCCTTATCTCGCCTAATTTCAAGTTCTTCGAAGAACAAGTTACTGCTGAAGGGGATAAGCCCTCCGTACACGAAGAAATAATAAACCGCCCTGATATACTTTCGCTTTTCAGCGCCGAGGTTGAGAAGTTCAACCGCAAGCTGAGTCCTCCCGAGAGGATAAGTCGCTTCAGGCTCGTCCCCGACGAATGGAGCCCGGCCACAGGGGAACTGTCGCCTACCCTGAAGCTAAGGAGATCATTTATAGCTGAGAAGTACAGGAGTATCATCGACCAGGTCTACATGAAATAAGTAAATGACGATCAGAAAAGTCTCAGGGAAGAAGGACATCGCTCTCTTCAACGACACAGCCAGGTACCTTTACAGGAATGACCCGGTATGGGTCTGCCCCCTCGATAACGACATAAACGCGATTTTCGATCCTGAAATCAATCCTTACTTCAGACACGGTGAGGCCGAACGCTGGATAATGCTTGATGATGCCGGCCGTCCGGCGGGGAGGATCGCAGCATTCATAGACAGGAACATGGCGTCGTCGTACGAGCAGCCAACGGGGGGCATGGGATTCTTTGAGTGCATCAACGACAACGCAGCAGCTTCAAGTCTTTTCGATACTGCCCGTGAATGGCTAATGCAACGGGGCATGGAGGCGATGGACGGACCTGTCAACTTCGGAGAGACGGACAAATACTGGGGATTGCTTACTGACGGGTTTACACATCCTTCATTCGACGTACCCTACAATCACCCGTATTACAAGTCGCTGTATGAGTCATATGGCTTCCGGACATACTACACGATGGAGGGATTCCATCTTGATCTGAAAAAACCGGTCCCTGACAGGTTCATGAAAATTGCCGAATGGATATGCGCCAAGCCAGGTTATTCCTTCAGGCATTTCACCTGGAAGGAACAGGAAAAATACACTGCCGATTTTGCGGCAGTTTTCAACGAGGCATGGGCATCATTTAAAACCCATTTCGAACCGCTGGAAGCCGTTTATATCAGGGATGTGCTGAGGAAAGCCAGGCCGATAGTGGAGGAAGAATTCATCTGGCTCGCATATTTCGACGACAAACCGGTCGCAATCTTCCTGATGTTTCCCGACCTCAATCAGATCCTGAAACACATTAACGGGAATCTTGACCCGCTAAGCCTTATGAAATTCCTCTGGTACAGGGAAAGGAAGGCAATGACAAGGGCGAAGGGCCTGCTCATGGGTGTAATCCCGAAATTCCAGAATCATGGAATTGAGTCAGGATTTATCCTCAAACTGCTCGAGGTCTTTGCAAGGAAACCTCATTACACTGAAGTAGAGTTCTCATGGGTTGCAGACTTCAATCCCCGCATGCGAAAGCTCTGGGTCTCTGTTGGCGGTGTGCCTGCCAAGAAATATGCAACATACAGGTACCTGTTCGACAGGACAAGGGAATTTAAAAGATATCCCCTGCCCCGGAATGAATAGATGAGCCCTCCCGGCAAGGTGATGGCCGGGGAAAAGTGCCAGGAAATATAGTAAAGACAATGAGCCTGATCTGTACCAGCCGCTAATCCTGAAAATAAATATACAATATGACATATGATGCAATAATAATAGGCGGAGGCCTGGGCGGTCTGACTGCCGGCGCCAAGCTGTCAAAAGAAGGCAGGAAAGTACTTCTCATTGAACAGCACAGCCAGCCCGGCGGTTGCGCAACAACTTTCAGAAGAGGTGAATTCACCCTCGAAGTGGGTCTGCACGAGATGGACGGGCCAGGTCCGAGGGATATGAAAACAAGGATATTCGCAGATCTCGGAGTGAGCGAAAAAGTAGAGCTTGTCAGGATTCCCGAATTCTACCACTTTATTGGGGGCAACCTCGAAATTACAATACCGCACAACCCGGTGGATGCGGCAGCAATACTGAAACAGAGATTCCCCGGAGAAGAGAATGCAATAGATTCGTATTTCAGACTCCTCCTGCCTGCGGGCAAAAGAAATGAAGGCACTCAGCAGGCTGATACAAGCGTGGGAGTGTTCCTCGACAGTATTACAGCAAACGAGGACCTCAAGCTGGTGCTCCTGGGTAATCTCGGCTACTTCCATGATGATCCTTATTCCTTATCACTGGCATATTATGCTATTGCACAGGGAAGTTATTACAGCGGCGGAGCAAGTTTTATAAAGGGAGGCTCCCAGGCGCTCTCCGATCACCTTGCCGGGTTTATTGAGTCGCACGGAGGAGAAGTACTTCTCAACCACATCGTAACAGGCGTCGAAACCGCTAACGGCAGGCTGCAGGGCGTGAAATACATGAAGAAAAGGGGAGCCTCCGGACCTGAGTCATTTGCAGAAGGAAAAGAGATAATTGTAAGCTCCTCACTGCCATCCTTTGCCTCAATGCTACCTGAAGCCGATGCACTCAGGCTCAGGGAAAACACAGCTTCACTAAAGCCGGGGGCTTCGCTGCTCACAGTGTATTTTGGTTTCAGCAAGGCCCTGAAGGAACTGGGTCACAGGCATTATTCAACATTTGTGTATGATGCTTCGGTTAAAAAGCAAGCGGATATTCTGCCGAACAACAGGGCGGATTTCGCGAAAAGAAGCTTCACGTTCGTAGATTACAGCCAGATCGATTCCGGGCTTGCCCCTGAAGGGAAGAGTGTTGGCGCCATCTGTTGCACAGATTACCTGCCGGACTGGGAAAACCTTTCTCCTGAAGTCTATGAAGCCGGGAAAGAAACTGCAGCCAGGCACTTCATTGCCAGGCTTGAAAAGATAATACCTGGTTTTTCTGATGCTATCCAGTATTATGAAGTCGGAACCGCAAAAACAGTGAACAGGTATACACTTAATGATGGTGGAGCAGTGTACGGCTTCGCACAGACACCCGGCAAAAAGTATCCTGAGATTTCGGAGATCTATGAGAACATGAGCGTTGCATCGGCCTGGGGGAAAACCGGGGGTGGGTTTTCAGGATCGATATACAGTGGCTACCTCTGCGCGATGAACATTTTAAGGAAGAGGCAGCAGTGAAAGCGGCCTGACGGAGCTGTGGGTTAATTCTCCCTGACAGGGCTTATTCTTCTTCCGGACTTCTGTTTGATAAGAATTGGTACCTTTTCGACGATTGTATTGGCCGGATCGAGCTGCAGCGCCCTTTCCTCGGGAATACTGATGTGCTTCACAATGTTTTGCAGCGTCAGAATAAAGTTTTCTGTATTCGTAAGCCTTATATCGCGGTTCATAATCCGCTCAATAAGCACGAATTTGAAATCTGCCCTTATCCCATGCTTCCTGAGCGAATCATAGCTGCTCTCAAGGGTTATCTCTCCCGAAGCCACGAGATCTTCTATGACTTCCCTGAAGAACAGGTTGGTTTTCGGATCGACCCTGAAGCCTATATGAAAGTCAATCCTTATAAGCAGGCCAGGTATAAGGTGCTTCACGCTGTACTCAAACCTGTTCGGATCGTCAACCCTGTTCACATGAAGCAGCCAGTATCTGTCAGCACGCTTGGGCTGCCTGCTGAATATTGAATAGATAACCTTGGATTCCACCTGGTCGAGCCTGTTCGCCTTTATGAGATAAACGAGGTTCGTAGCGGTTTTTGGTATTGTATTGTCATTTTTCAGGTCCTTTATAAGGTCATAGTAATTCTCAATCTTTGTAAATGAGATCCTCCTGTTCCTTATCTTCCTTCCGAAGTACCATCCGAACATAATAATAAAATACAATGATGAGAGGAGCATTGTGAACCATCCTCCGTTTGCAAACTTATTCATATTGGCGACAAGGAATCCGGTTTCAACCGTAAGAAAGACAAAAAGCATCAGACCAATGATCCTCTTGTCTGTTTTCTTCTGATACTGGTAATATGTCAGCAGGAGGGTTGTCATTATCATTGTTATTGTTATTGCCAGTCCATAGGCTGCTTCCATGTCCGACGAACTCCCGAAAAAGACCACAACAAGGCTGCACATAGCCAGCAGTGACCAGTTTACAAAAGGGATATATACCTGTCCTTTTATAAACGTAGGGTTGATAATCCTGATCTTTGGCCAGAAATTAAGCGACACGGCCTCGCTCAGGAGAGTGAATGACCCGCTTATAAGTGCCTGGCTTGCAATTATCGAAGCCAGCGTTGCAATAATGACTCCTGTAAAAAGAAACCATCCTGGCATAATCGCGAAGAAAGGATTCACATCCATGCCTTCCCTGTAATTCATAATTATCCATGCCCCCTGACCGAAGTAGCTTATAATAAGCATAAGCTTGACGAAGATCCATGCGACCTGAATATTTTTACGTCCGCAATGACCAAGGTCTGAGTACAGGGCCTCAGCGCCTGTAGTGCAGAGGAATACGGCTCCAAGGAGAATAAAGCCTCCCGGATATTCGGCAAGAAACCTGACAGCATAAACCGGGCTCAGGGCCCCCAGGATTTCAGGGTAGCTGAAAAGTTGCACAAGACCAAGAATACCAAGCATCAGGAACCAGACTACCATCGCCGGACCAAAAGCCACGCCAACCACATTCGTTCCGAACTGCTGTACAAAAAAAAGTATGAAAAGTATTGCAAGAACTATTGGTACTACGGGAATATCGGGATTTACAAGCCTCAGTCCTTCGATCGAGGAAGTAACAGTAATTGCAGGGGTTATTACTCCATCGGCAAGAAGTGCGCCTCCTCCGATCATTGTCAGCACTGCAGCCCAGGTTGTCTTTTTGCGGACTAGTGCAAAAAGTGCAAAGATTCCTCCCTCTCCCTTATTGTCGGCACGCAGGGTGATGAGTATATACTTGACTGTAGTCTGAATTGTCAGTGTCCAGAAAACACACGAAAGTGCACCGAATACAAGAAGGCTGCTATAATTCCCCTTACCGCCCTCGAGTATTGCCTTTACGGTGTAAAGGGGGCTTGTACCTATATCCCCGAATACAATTCCCATTGTAACAAGTATGCCTGCCAGCGACACCTTGCTGATCTGACTGCTGCTATCGGGTCCGCTCATAGCCTGAAAGCATTGAAGCACTGAATATGGGATAGCTCTGACCTACAGTCATTTTTTTACAATTCGATACGTTTTATCCTCTGCGGTATGGGCTGATCGATTAAAATAGGCACTCTTTCCTCGATAGTGTTGCATGCATCAAGCTGCAGTGCCTTGACATCCGAAATGCAGAACAACCTCGAGAAACTATGAAGCGACAGGGTAACGTTCTCCATTTTTGACAGCTTGTAGTCGCGGGGCATTACCCTGTCGATGAGAACGAAGAGGAAATCGGCCGGGATATCGTGCTTCCTGAGAGAGGCAAAGCTGCTTTCGAGTTTTATTGTTCCCTCTCTTACAAGGTCTTCGAGCACTTCCCTGAAATAAAGGTTTATTTTTGGCTCTATCTTAAAACCTATATGAAAGTCGATCCTGTAAAGTATGCCAGGCATTAACTCAGTGACCTGGTATTCAAAACGATTGGGATCGTCCACCCCGTTAACATGCAGCAACCAGTACCTGTCAGCCCGCTTTGGCTGTTTCTGGAAAATTGAATGAATTACTTTCGATTCAACCTGGTCAGGCCTGTTTGCCTTTATTATGTAAACAAGGTTTGTTGCAAGTTTAGGCACCGAAGTGTCCTGGGTAAGGTCCCTGAACAGGTTGAAGTATTTATCAAGATCCGTAAAAGTTACGTACCTGTTCTTAAGCTTCCTACCGAAATACCATCCGAACATTATTATGAAGAAGACTGATGCAATAAGAATTGTAAACCACCCTCCATCGCTGAATTTATGCAGATTGGCAATCAGGAAGCTGCTCTCAATAGTAAGAAATGTAAGGAATATAAGGAGGACAATCCTGTGATTCAAGCCCTTCTGATAAAGGTAATAGGTAAGAAGGAAGGTCGTCATCATTTCGGTAATTGTGATTGCAAGCCCGTAGGCTGCTTCCATGTTTGCCGAAGCCCTGAAGAATATCACAACCATGCTGCATGCCACCCAGAGATACCAGTTCACAAAAGGCAGGTACACCTGTCCCCTGATGAGTGTAGGATTCAGCACCCTCACCTTTGGCCAGAAATTAAGGGATATGGCTTCCTTGACAATTGTGAATGAACCGCTTATAATTGCCTGGCTGGCAATTATTGCAGCAGCTGTTGCAATAATGATTCCGGGTATAAGAAACCATTCCGGCATTATTGCAAAAAAGGGATTTACTCCTTCTGCCGGTGCTCCGTTTACAATCAGCCATGCACCCTGTCCGAAGTAATTCAGCAGCAGGGCCAACTTAACAAAAAGCCACGAAACCTGTATATTCTGCCTGCCGCAATGCCCCAGGTCGGCATAAAGGGCCTCGGCTCCGGTCGTACAGAGGAAAACGGCTCCGAGGAGAATGAAGCCGCCAGGGTATTCGCTAAGGAAGCTGTACGCATAAGCAGGGTTCATGGCCCTCAGTATTCCAGGGTGGTGCACAAGCTGGGAGAATCCAAGAATGCTGAGCGTGCCGAACCATACAAGCATGATGGGGCCAAAAGAACTGCCGACAAGTGTGGTTCCGAACTGCTGTATGAAGAAGAGAACTGCAAGGATCAGCAGCACAATGGCGACAACCGGAACCTGTTCGTTAATAAGCCTGAGTCCTTCAACTGAAGATGTAACTGTAATTGCCGGTGTAATAACACCATCAGCCAGCAGGGCTGCCCCGCCTGTCATTGTCAGGAGCGCTGCCCATGAGGCCTTCTTCCTCGTTAGCGCGAAGAGCGAGAGTATCCCGCCCTCTCCCTTGTTGTCGACCCGAAGGGCTATGACAATGTACTTTGTTGTAGTCTGAAGGGTAAGTGTCCAGAAAATACATGACAGCGACCCGTAGATGAGCAAATCGTTGAACTCTGCGCCGCTCCTGACAATTGCCTTCATCACGTACAGGGGGCTTGTTCCGAGATCTCCGAAAACAATACCCATCGTCACAAGGACTCCGGCTACTGAAAGCTTCTTGATATCCAAATGTTTACCGTTCCCCTCCATCGACATCATGCTGACTTGTCACCCAGAAAATTTGAAACAAAACTGCCAAAGGTAATAATAAATGGGCTTCGCTATCCGACGGGATGCCAAAAAATCATCTGCCCGCACCGCCATGCCAGAGGATTGCCAGTTCCACAACCTGGCTGTAGTTAATTATCCCCTTCTTTATATGGTTCGATTTCAGGTACATGTCGTTTGCCTTTCGCTGTACCTTCCCCATCGTCCTGCTCTGAAACCTGTCATAATAAGCCGATCTCTTCCTCAGGTCGTCCAGGACTTCAGCGTCGATCTTTTTCAGGTAATCGTGATATCCCTCCGACCTGTAGGCATCATTCATGAAATAAAGCAGCATGTGTATGGCAGCAGAATACCTGAGTCGCCTGTCGTCCGAGCCCATGCAAATAACATAGGCTGCAAGGTTAGCCTCCGCTTCCGATGCAATCCCGAACTGATGAGCCTTCTCGTGTGCTGCAACAAAAGGAAAATCGACAGGAAGCAGGAAGCCGTTAATGTGAACCTCGTTAAAAAGAGGTCCGAAATACCCGCTCACATCCGAACGTATGAACAGTGAGCTGAACAGCATTCGCTTCGGAAACCGCCGGCCGGCCGGGTAACCAAGGCCGAGATTTATCCCATTGTCCCTGTATGAAGCTTCCACAAGGCTGTCGATTATTTTGTATTCCGAAGCATCAACCTTGCAGTGGTTGCTGTTTGCTTCAAAAATAAGAGTATCGAGAACTTCGCTGAAAACTTCCTTCCTGTCGCCAACCTCTGCCCATCCGAGCCTCTCAGGCATTGGCTGCCTGAAATAGTTGAATCCCCAGAGCATGTAAAATGAAACGTACAGGACAGCTGCTGCCTGTCCGGCCCTCAGCAAAAAGACCCAAAAACCGAACTTTTTCAATACAACTCCTGCAAGACCTGCCAGAAAAAGGAAAACAGAGACGCTCCAGACGACATCCCACAGGGAAAATGAGAATAAATTGCTGAGGGCTGATACTGCTCCCGCTATTGCAGGATAGAGGCCTCCTGAATAGATCTTTTCTACGGCACCTGGATTTGCAATGCCGGCCCTGACCCCTGCAAAGACAAGCAGGGCAGCCAGGAAAGGCAAAAGATTGAATACAGTTTTCCGCATGCCCAAATCTACAAAATGAAACTAAATAAATATTGAATGAATGCCATACACGAGCTGCAAAGAAAAGCCATGTTTAAGTTATTATGCTAATTTTGACTCGTCTGGCAAGTCATAACATATGAAAAGGAAAGCAAATATAAGTCTTGTTCTGGCAGTATATTCCCTGCTTTTGCATGCACAGCCTGCGCTTCAGCAGCCTCAGCGGCTTTCACTTCTGTTCATCGGCGACATTATGGGGCATGATGAACAGATCTGGTCGGCCGAGAACAGGGAGACCCGTGAATATAATTACGATGACGTCTTCAGGTATATAAAACCTGTAATATCAGGGGCCGACCTGGCAATAGGGAACCTGGAGGTTACCCTTGCAGGCCCTCCCTACAAGGGTTATCCTGCCTTCAGTTCGCCGTCGGCACTGGCTGCCGCATGCCGTGACTCGGGTATCGATTGCCTTGTAACAGCAAACAACCATTCAGCCGACAAGGGGAAGAAAGGAATAACAGGAACAATAGCAAGGCTCGACAGCCTCGGAATACCCCACACCGGCACTTTCATCAGCAAAGAGGCCCGTGACTCGCTTACACCACTGATCCTCGAAAAGAACGGGTTCAGGATAGCCCTGCTGAATTATACATACGGCACGAACGGGATCAAAGTCCCGGAGCCGCTTGTTGTAAACATGCTTAACAAGGACAGCATTGCCTCTGATATTGCGGAGGCAAAAATGAAGAATCCCGATCTCATCGTGCTTTTCCTTCACTGGGGCGTCGAATATGATACAGTCCCACGCCGTGAGCAGACTGAAATGGCTGAGTTTTTTTTCAGCAGGGGAGCAGACCTTGTAATCGGTTCTCATCCTCATGTCATCCAGAAGATGGAGTGGCACAGGGCTGATGATCAGTCTAAGGACAGGCTCGTTGCATATTCACT
>JALOMK010000270.1 GCA_025455505.1 Bacteroidales bacterium | reverse complement strand
TATTATAGTGGATTATCCCCCTGTCGTAAAATTCCACAAGATCCGAGACAGCAGTTCCAAAACCAGCTGAAAGTGCCTGTTCGAGTCGCGGGTCACTTTTTGCCGAAAACCAGCGCGGGTCGCTGCCCAAAGCTGCACGGACATACTGGTTAGGTTCCTTGACTATCCCGGAAGCAATTGAGCGGACAAAGGCCCCCACTCCCCTGCCCTTCTGGTAAAACATCTCATCGGAAAGCCCGTATCCGGAAATTAAATCCGAGGCTTTCAAAGCCAGTTTCCTGAGCTCCGATTCGAATCCTGATGCCAGGTTCCTGAGCTTTGCAATATAGGCCGCGAGAAACTGCTTGTCGCTGAGTAAATCCTGCTGATCGGCAGATAAAATCCTGAAATTCTCCCTGAAGAGTTCACGTGAAAGCGAGCTGATCTCATTTTTAAGATTCCAGGTCTTATCGGCACTGATGTTCGACAGAACATAGCTCCTGAGCCATTCCCTGAGCAGCGGGTCCTTGTGCGACTTGCCGATCATTTCATCAATTGCCTGGGAGAGAATAAGCTCATTGTCGAGCTCAATGCTGAATCCCGAATTCAGTCCGGCTTCACGGGTAAAGGCACGCAGTATCTTCTGAAAAAAGCTGTCGATCGTTGAAACTGAAAACCTTGAATAGTCATGCAGTATGGAACCGAGTATTGCCCGTGCTTCCTTCCTGAGCCATTCTTCGTTCTTTCCCGTGCTTTTTATAAGCTTGTCAAGGTATTTGCTCTCCCCTCCCTCCGCCAGCCCGGACAGGCTGTCGAGTATACGGGTCTTCATCTCCGCTGTCGCCTTGTGAGTAAAGGTCACTGCAAGTATCCTCCTGTAGTTGTTCCTTGACATGAACAGCGACTTCAGGAAGATCTCAGTGAGGGTGTAAGTTTTTCCCGACCCTGCCGACGCACCGTAGATAGTAAGTGTACCTTGACCCATTAGTGGTAAAGTTAGGGTTTTTCCTTATTTTTGCGAAGTGAAAAAACGTGTTGTCATAGGATTGTCGGGGGGAGTGGACTCAAGTGTTGCCGCCCTGGTCCTGAAGGACCGGGGATATGAAGTAACAGGCCTCTTCATGAGGAACTGGCACGATACTACAGGGCTCCTTCAGAGCAACTGTCACTGGGAAGACGACCTTATGTTCGCCGAAATGGTGGCCAGAAAATTATCGATCCCGATACATGTGACGGATCTCAGCGAACAGTACCGGAAAAGAGTCGTTGATTACATGTTCGCAGAATATGAAAGGGGAAGAACTCCTAATCCTGATATACTGTGCAACAGGGAGATAAAGTTTGATTCCTTCGTTGAAGAGGCACGTAAGCTGGGAGCTGATTTTGTTGCCACCGGGCATTACTGCAGGAAGGAGGAAGTCACAAGGGACGGAAAGGTATTTTACAGGCTTCTCCAGGGTATTGACCCGGGAAAGGACCAGAGCTACTTCCTCTGCCAGCTCAGCCAGGAGCAGCTGTCGGGAGCCCTGTTCCCGGTTGGCGGCCTGATGAAGCAGGAAGTGAGAAAACTTGCTGAAGATGCCGGCCTTGCAACGGCATCGCGAAAAGATTCGCAGGGGATCTGCTTTGTCGGGAAAGTAGACCTGCCCTCTTTCCTTCAACAGAAACTTGCGCCAAGGGATGGAAATGTTGTTGAGATTACTGACACCTCGGGGCTGCCTTCTTTCGCGCCGGGACTTCCACCACCGGATTGTGATGAAAACATCCTGCATGAAATGGCTGAGCCATTTTCATTCTTTGCCGCACACGGCACTATTGCAGGCAGGCACAGGGGAGCACACTTCTTTACTGTAGGCCAGCGAAAGGGGATGAATATAGGAGGACATAAGGAACCACTTTTCGTAATAGCAACCGATGTAAGGGAAAACATTGTTTTCACAGGTGAAGGCCATGCACACCCGGGCCTTAACAGGAAAGGATTGTTCATCAGGACGGATGAAATACACTGGATAAGACCCGACCTGGCCCTGAACCCTGGAGAAACAGGCGACTTCATTGTAAGAATTCGCTACAGGCAGCCCTTGCAGGAAGCCAGGCTCTTCATGAAAAAGAGCGGCTTGTTCATAATCTTCGACAAGCTGCAGAGAGGCATCACTCCCGGTCAATTTGCCGCATGGTACAGCGAAGGTGAGGTAATCGGTTCAGGCGTAATCAACGGTTAGATAATCTGCCGGTGTTGCTGGTACTGTTTTAATGGCTAATTGCTTACAGTGCTGAATAGAAGATTGATATTCGGATCGGGTTTCAACTCAAGGTTCCTGCCGGCTTTAACAGTAAGTGTTTCCTTTCTTTCATTCACATCGATCTTGACGATTCTTTCCTCCTTCCCGTCAATTACAAGCAGTTCAAGGGGAAATACAAAAAGATGCTCCTGCACCTGTTCAATCGTGACTGACCAGGTACCGGGGGCTGACGACTCTGCACTTGTGATCTTCAGTTCGGGCTGACCCGGAACGTAGAGCCACTGCCTGAAGAAGGCATCGAGATCCTGCCCTGAGACTTCTTCCATTACTGCCTGGAAATCAGATGTGAGTGCATTTGAATGCAGGTACCTCGAATAAAAAAGCCTGAGTCCGCTTCTGAAGTTCTCATCGCCTGTCCTGTGGCGGAGCATGTGCAGCACCCAGGCTCCCTTCTGGTATGAATTTGCATTAAGAAGATCCATAAGCCTGACAACAGAAGTGTCTATTACAGGAGCCTGCTTCCTTTCCCAGTACCTGAGGACCCTGGTCCTGGCGGCTTTCATGTCAGCCTCCAGCCTTGTCCTTCCCTGTTTTGATTCAAAGTACATCGATGTAAGATAAGTGGCAAAGCCCTCGCTGAGCCACACATGATGCCAGTCGGCTTCAGTTACACAGTCGCCAAACCACTGGTGGGCCACCTCGTGCGCAATAAGGCCTTCAGAGCTGCCCTTGCCGTTAACAGAGTTCTCTGAATAGAAAATTGTACCGGCATTCTCGAGCCCCCCGTAGATTGTTTTTGACTGAACGTTTGCAAGCTTCCCATAGGGATACCTCCCAATGAGGGAGGAGTAGAAGTGTAGTGGCTTAATGGCCAGGGAATAGTCACTGAAGCCCTCCAACCTGTTCTCGGGGTAAACCCATGCCCATACAGGAGTTCCCTCGTATTCGCCTGTCAGAGCAGAGGCAAAACGGGCTGCTCCAAAGGTCATTACCTTGGTTGCCAGTGGATTGGATTCGTGCCACCTGCTTATTGTAATATTTCCCGGCATCCGGCTTATCTCCACTGGCATCCCGCTTGCAACCACACTGTATGTGTCAGGTGCGCTTATTATAAAATCGACACCCGCCTTATCGTAAGGGTGGTCGATGCAGGGAAGGTACCTGTGTGCCCTGTCGGGCCAGTGATCGGCAAAGAAAGTGCGGTTCCCGTATTTGTTCCGTGAAATAATGAGCCCGTCTGAAGGTATTCCGGAATAGTCAACAACAATGTGAAGCGTATCCTGCCTCACAAAATCAATGCCCGCTACTATCTCAAGCCTGTTGTCTTTATGCGACCATGCTGCTTCGCCACCGGAGACAAGTACCCTGGATACCTTCATTCCCCTGCCTGCGGTACCGCTGCCTTCGAGGTCGAGAATGACAGCTTTCTCATTTCCCCTGCGCAGGATATCGATGGCAGCTGATCCATTAATTTTATCGGTTGAGTCACTCAATGTCAGTGAAAAACTGTAATGCAGCACATCGAGGTTCTTAAACCTGTTGTACCCGTCCTGGGCGAAAAGGGAATGAAAGGCTGACAGTACAAGAATGATTGCAAGAGATCTTTTCATGGGACTAATATAATTTTTTCATTCCAGCTGGCGCCATTCCTGTGTTGAAACCTCAGTTTGGTCTTTCCCTGTTGAACCCGGGCCAGCTCACAAAGAAAACCCCGCCGAAGATCAGGAGGGCAGCAATAACCATTACAAGCCTTATGCTGTCCTGGCCGAGAATAGTGGCGAGGTAGGCGGCG
>JALOMK010000269.1 GCA_025455505.1 Bacteroidales bacterium | reverse complement strand
AACGGCTACGCTGCCTATATTACTTTTGATAGTATTTAGTATGGCAAAAACATCGGTTGGCCGGGCATATCGGAGCTTGAATATCTTCACCTGTCTGGCATCGGACCATTTGGTGCCATGAGTAATCTCGTAATCTTTAGCCGGCATAACATAAATAAATCCGCCTCTCAACTCTGCGGCTAAATCATTAGATAGGATAATTATATCCAGGGCATCCTTAGTAGAGATATTCTTGAAAGATAGGTTTATCCTCCCCTCTGCCGATACATTTGTATAATCGGCATTTATCCAGTCCGGGGGACGCTGCATCTTTGTAACAATGCAACTGCGGTTGGAACTCGATACATTTCCTCCCTGCAGGATGGCCCTTACGACGAAACAATATTCGGCTCCGGTGGTGAATCCGGTAAGTGTATAGCTTACAGCTGTCCTGTCGATGTTTTTTATAATAACTGGGGAGCCTCCGCCTGTTCTGTATTCGAGTTCATATCCCTCAACCCTGGCGGGAAAATCGCTGTATGAGTTCCAGCTGACCTTAAGTTCCTTTTTGCATGTGTCTATCGCTGTGCTGCAGAAAACTGAGCTGATGGGATTCGAAAGCGGGCTTGTGCAGTCGGGTACCCTGTGTGCCGCCACAACATAAGAAACGCTGAAATACTTCGAGGCGGTGCTCGCATATATGTAGCTTGTTGCCGCTGGATCCCAGATGGTGTCGATTACCATTCCGGTACCGTCCTTGAAAGTATAGACAATGTAGGCGGCGATACCGGGAGAGGGACTTGAAGACCATTTTAATTCAGTGAAACCGTTTCCGGGGTTGACCGAGACTGACCTTAATACCGGTGACAATGGAACCTGGCAGGCCGGCTGTGAGATGACGGCCGCAGGAATCATTAATGCTGCGATGACAACAATAAAAAATACTGCCGCTTTCATCTGTCTCCTGCACTTATCTCGTACAGCTCCTCAATATTGTAATACGTATTGGCCAGCGCCTTTATTTCATCGGGTGTTATAGATTTTATCTTCTCTGCCAGTCTCCTGTAATAGTCGTTATCTAGTCCGAATTCCCATGCTGCCCTGAAACTCTCGGCAAGAGCAAAGGGGCCGTCGAACATCCTCAGCATCTCTCCCGACATGTAGTTTCTTACGATTCCGAGTTCAGCTTCTTCAACTTCTATGTTCCTGAGCTTATCTATCTCCATGTAAATTTCATCCGTGGCAAGCTTCCTGTTCTCATTCGAAACATCAGTCGAGATTACCTTGAATCCTGACAGATCTAGAGATGTCAGCGAGGAACTGATGCCGTAAGTCAGGCCCTTTTCCTCCCGTATGTTCCTCATAAGACGCGACCCGAAGTAACCGCCAAGGATCATGTTCAGGACCTTGAGCCCGGGGTAGTCGGGATGACGCTTGTTGATGGTGCGTGAGCCTATCCTGATTGATGTCTGGACTGCATTTTGCTTATGTACATATATATCTTTTTCCCCTTTGCCTTTTTCCGGAAGAGGAGCTAAGGGAGGAAGGTCAGGCTCCGTTAAGGGGCTGCTGAACAGGTCTTCAAGCATTTCAATTGTGTCTTTCCTGAAACGGCCCGAGAGTATGACTGCCAGGTTCGACAGATTGTAGTGGGTCTTATGAAAGACCCTTGTCAGTTCGCTGCTTATACCTTCGAAATCCGGCTCCGAAGTCTGCCGTCCGTAAGGGTGACTGTTACCGAAGACAGACTCATAGAATTTGTCGGAGGCAAGATTCTGAACCTTCTCCCTGTTTGTGAGGAACCATCTCAGCCGCTTGTTCATAAGAGCCCGGAGTTCCTTTTCCGGGAAGGCAGGCTCGAAGACTATTTCCCTGGCCAGTTTCAACAACTCGCCGGAGTATTTAGGCAGGAAGAAAATTACGAAACCGGCCCTGTCTTTCTCGCAATAGGGATTAATGAAGGATCCGTGGAAATCAAGCATGCTGCTGATTTCTTCGGAACTATGCCTCTGCGAACCCTCGGTAAGCATCATGTTTACAGTTGAAGCAAGCAGGGGGATGTCTTCCCTTGCCTGTCCGGCCCTGAAAGTGAATTCAGCCCTCACGACATCCTCGGTGCCGGATTCAATAGTGTAAACCGGCACCCCGCCTGAGAGAGTCACAAGCTTCACCTCGGGGAACAAAATCTCTTCGGGGGGGAAAACGGGCGGTTGTATTTTGCCTGGATTCTTCATGCCTTTATTTAATAGCTGATCTGTAGACCAGGGTGGCCGAATTTTTCTCAGTCAGGTAACGGGCAAGACAGGCTTCAACATCTGAAGCCGAAACATTCCTGTACATTTCAACCTCCCTGTTAATTTTCGAGGCATCGCCGAGCAGTTCGTAGTAGGAGAGGTTCATTGCCTTGTTAAGGATGCTTGTATTCTGGAAGACAACTGACGATTCGAACCTGTTCCTTACTTTTTCAAACTCATAGTCGTCGCTCCTGATTCCTGACAGGGAGCGTATGACATCTTCGATTCCGCTTAGTGCCTCTTCCGGATCCACCCCTTTCATGAGTTTTCCATTTACAATCAGCAGTCCGGGATCTATGTCAGAGGTGACATAGGCATTTATGTCGCTGAACATCTTTTTCTCCCTGGCGAGTATCCTGTTCAGCCTGCCCGATTCACCCCCGGCGAGCAGGTCAGTAATAAGGTCAAGAGTATGGAAGTCAGGCTCATTTCTTCCGCAGGTATGCCAAACCCTGTAAACGGCGTCGGAGGGAACCTCGCTTTCAGTTGTGAGGCGGCGGGGTTCTGACTGTTGCGGTTCAACAGGCAATTTTCGTATCCTGGCAGGGCTGGCTTCAATGTCCCCGAACCATTTCAGGGCAAGGCTGTATGCCTCCGCTGTGCTGATGTTCCCTGCAAGAGTCAGGATTGCATTGTTGGGGGCATAATGCAAGTTGTAGAATTCTCTTACAGTATCGAGGCTGGCCCTTTCAATATGCGATGGATCCAGTCCTATTGCCGGCCAGCGGTAGGGATGTACCTTATAGGCAAGGGCCCGCAGCCTGAGTATTGCATCACCGTAAGGCTGGTTAAGGTACCTCTGCCTGAATTCCTCTGTCACAACCTTTTTTTGTGTGTCCAGGCTTCGCTGTGACAGATCGAGGCCCCTCATGCGGTCGGATTCGAGCCAGAAGGCTGTCTCGATGTTACGGGCAGGTACAGTTATATAATAATTTGTGATGTCACATTTCGTAAAGGCGTTGTTTTCACCACCGGCAATCTGCAGGGGAGTGTCGAAATCGGGGATGGCTTCGGTGCCTCCGAACATCAGGTGCTCGAAAAGGTGAGCCATGCCTGTCATGGTTTCATCTTCATCCCGCGAGCCTGCATCGTAAAGGAGGTTGAAGGCCACAAGAGGAGAAGACCTGTCTTCATGCACAAGCAGTCTCAGTCCGTTTCCGAGAGTATGTCTTGAAAATTCAATCATCGGGCAGTAAATAACAAACATACAAAAAACAAAGGAGCATAGCTATTGTTTCTATATTTGCACTTTATATCTGGGAAATGACTTGCGGGTGATGTTTTTTGCTTAAAGGTCATTACCCGGTATTTGAAACAGGATCAGATTGGTCTCAAGGGATATTTAAATTACAGTTTGTGCCGGTTTTTGCCCGTAAAATACTGAACAGTCCTGTTTTCAGGCTCGACCAGGTGAGGCTTGTCTACCTGCTGAGCCTTCTTGTAGGCTTGCTGAGTGCCCTTGCTGCCGCGCTTCTGAAGAATGCGATTCATTATATCCATTCCCTGCTTACAGGGGGCATCAGTGCCGGATCGGGAACCTATCTATATCTTAGGAGGAAGAGCCGTCTGAGGACGCATAATACCTGGACATCACTTGTTGCAAGTTCGCTGACAATAGGTTTCGGCGGTTCGGTAGGGGCAGAGGCTCCGATAGTCCTTACAGGCTCCTCGATAGGCTCGGCTGTGGGACGCCGCTTCAGGCTTAACTACAGGAACATAACGCTGCTTGTTGGATGCGGGGCTGCAGGAGCAGTGGCCGGTATATTCAAGGCACCTATAGCGGGGATAGTATTCGTGCTTGAAATACTGATGCTCGACCTTACAATATCGTCAATTGTACCGCTCCTGATTTCCTCGGTGACGGCTGCAACTGTTGCTTTCTTCCTGATGGGCGACAAGGTGCTTTTCTCATTTAATATCAGCGGGGGATTCATTATTCAGAATATTCCGTGGTACCTTGTGCTGGGGATAATTTCCGGGCTCGTTTCGCTTTATTTTTCAAGGATGACGCTTTTCCTTGAGAGTCGTTATGAGAGGATATCGAACCAGTATGTAAGGCTGCTTGCCGGGGGGATTGTCCTCGGCGGACTGATTTACCTCTTTCCTCCTTTCTACGGTGAGGGTTATGATACCATTATGGCCCTTCTTGACGGTCGGGGTTCTGAATTGTTTAACGGGACAATCTTCGGGGACCTTTCGGGAAGTTTTCTGCCAATGACGCTGTTCCTGGCTGCACTTGTTCTGCTTAAGGTAATTGCCAGCAGTTCAACGAACGGGGCTGGAGGGGTTGGAGGGATATTTGCCCCCACGCTTTTCCTGGGCGGCGTAAATGGGTATCTTGTTGCTTCTGTGCTGAAGAAGTTCTTCAGTGTCGACCTTCCCGACAACAGGTTTGTGCTTGTGGGCATGGCCGGCATGATGGCCGGGGTGATGCACGCCCCGCTGACAGCAATATTCCTGATCGCCGAGATCACAGGCGGCTACAACCTCCTTATTCCGCTTATTATCACATCGACTGCAGCCTATATAACTGTGAGGGGCTTTGAAAAGCATTCAATATATCATGTTGAACTGGCGAGAAGGGGTGAGCTGATTACCCACGACAAGGACAAGGCCGTGCTGACTAGGATGGACTGGCGGAAGGAAATTGAAACTGATCTTGTAACTGTGAAGCCGGCTGATAAGCTGGGTGATCTTGTAAAGGCAATTTCCCGGTCGAAAAGGAATATATTCCCGGTTGTTGATGAGTATAATATCCTTGAAGGTGTTGTCTGTCTCGACGATGTCAGGGAAATAATGTTCAGGCAGGAGCTTTATGAAAGCATCACTGTAAAGGAGCTGATGACAATACCCCCTTCGTATGTCGACAGGCAGGAGTCTATCGATGCCGTGATGGAGGCATTCAGCAAGTCTGAAGCCTGGAATCTCCCGGTTCTTGACAGGGGATACTATGCCGGCTTCATATCCAAATCGAGGATCTTCTCGACCTACCGCGAGCTCCTGATGGAAGTCTCGGAAGAATAGGCCTGCACTCCCAACTCCCAACTCCCAACTCCCAACTCCCAACTCCCAACTCCCAACTCCCAACTCCTATTAATAACTTCTCCCCTGATGTTAATTTCTATTCCCTTTACAAAAAGGTATAAATCGTATTTTGTTTTCACAATTCTGATCGTCACCAACTACTTATACAAACAATAAAAATGAAAAGAGATACACAGATCTTTGATCTAATTGAGAAGGAGCGCCTGCGCCAGGTGAACGGGATAGAGCTCATAGCTTCTGAAAATTTTGTCAGCCCCCAGGTGCTTGAGGCGATGGGATCGGTAATGACCAACAAGTACGCCGAAGGTTATCCTGGGGCCCGTTACTATGGTGGCTGTGAAATTGTTGACCAGTCGGAGCAGCTTGCAATAGACAGGCTTAAGCAGTTGTTCAATGCCGAATATGCAAATGTTCAGCCGCATTCCGGAGCCCAGGCAAACATGGCAGTTTTCATGACTGTGCTGAAACCGGGTGATACCTT
>JALOMK010000026.1 GCA_025455505.1 Bacteroidales bacterium | reverse complement strand
AGGGGTTCGCGAACTTGGTCTTGTACTCCTCCACCTTCTGTTTACGCATGCTGTCGGGGTCGTCCGCCGACATTATCTCCTTCCTGAAAATTATATTCGCAGCGCCTTCAGGACCCATTACGGCAATTTCAGCACCCGGCCATGCAAAAACAAAATCAGCGCGCAGGTGACGTGAACTCATTGCAATATATCCTCCGCCGTATGCCTTTCGCAGTATTACAGTAAGTTTCGGAACGGTGGCCTCGCTGTAAGCATACAGCACCTTCGCACCGTGGCGGATGACGCCTGCATGCTCCTGGTCTACGCCGGGAAGGTAGCCCGGGAGATCAACCAGCGTAACCAGCGGTATATTGAATGAATCGCAGTAACGTATAAACCTTGCCGCCTTATCCGAGGAATCAACATCGAGGACTCCTGCCATCTCAAGAGGCTGGTTTGCAACGAATCCTACTGTCCTCCCCCCCAACCTGCCAAACCCTATCACGATATTCTTCGCGTAGTTCTCCATTATCTCGAAAAAGTCTGAATTGTCGACTATCGATTTGATGACATCCTTAACATCATATGGCAGTGTGGGATCGTCGGGTACAATTTTATTTATATTGAATCCGGCAAGAGGTTCGGCGGCATCAAAGGGCCGTGCTTTCCTGCTGTTGTTCCAGGGAATGAAGGTTATAAGCTTTTTGATCTGTTCGAAACACTCATCCTCGCTAAGCGCAAAAAAATGAGCATTCCCGGTGACCTCGCTGTGCACCCTCGCACCGCCAAGGTCTTCCATTGAAATCTCCTCGCCCAGGACAGTCTTGATAACTTCAGGGCC
The DNA here is from genome assembly GCA_025455505.1 of Bacteroidales bacterium. Lineage (GTDB taxonomy): Bacteria > Bacteroidota > Bacteroidia > Bacteroidales > VadinHA17 > LD21. The sequence continues at coordinate 11,322 of JALOMK010000026.1, read as the reverse complement.
TGTAATAAACATCTTGGATATGTTATCCACAACAAAGACAAAGTCGGTAAGAGCCGGTGAATACACTGCACCTCCTGCACAAGGACCGAGGATCACTGATATCTGGGGGATTACACCGCTCGATATTGTGTTCCTGAAAAAAATCTCACCGTAGCCGGCAAGCGAGTTGACGCCTTCCTGTATCCTTGCACCTCCCGAGTCGTTTATACCTATAAGTGGCATCCGCATCTTAAGGGCATGATCCATTATTTTAGTTATCTTCCTCGAATGCATGAGCCCGAGTGAGCCCCCTGCAACGGTGAAGTCCTGGGCAAAAATAGCCACCGGGGCACCATAGATTGTTCCGGAACCAATTATCACGCCATCTGTCGGAAGCGATTTTTTATCCATGTCAAAATCGCGGGCATCATGCTCAACGAACAGGTCATATTCGTTGAAGGAGCCTTCATCAAGAAGAGAGAGAATCCTCTCACGGGCTGTCCTTTTGCCCATGGCTTTCTGCTTTTCGATAGCCTGTTCGCCTCCACCCAGGAGAAGCTTCTCACGCTTTTCCTGAAGTTCCTTGATCTTTTTACTAACTGCCATACAATCAAATATTTAATTCTGTTTCCGGATGAAATTCCTTTCCCGGATGCAAGTTTAATAAATTGTTTGTAACAAATGCTATTTCGGGGCCATTTTATACAATACAAATCCTATCCCCGTATAAATGATGTTGGGTATCCACATTGCCAGCATGGGGGCAAGATTACCTTTCAGGGAGAACTGTGACGAGAACTGCTGGAAAAGGATGTATGAGAATGTAAGTACAAGGCCAATGCCAATGCTCATACCTATGCCTCCCCTGATCTTCTTCGAGGAAAGTGACACCCCTATTATCGACAGGATAAAAATTGCAAATGGATTTGAAAAGCGGCGGTGCTTCTCAATAAGAAAAAGTTTAAGTTCATCAGAGCCCTGCATTTTCAGAAGCTCTATATAATCATTCAGCTCCCTGTAATTCATTGTCCCGACAAATCCGGGATCGCGCGAAAGGTCTTCAGGTCTTATTATCAGCGCTGTATCAATCTTGCTCCCACGTGTAAAAACCTCCTCGTCACCCTTTATCTCCCTTATGTAATAATTGAGCGCCGCCCATTTATTCACAGCAGTGTCGTAGACAACAGTAAAGGCTGACAACTTCGACACTACCCTGCCGCTGTCGCTGAGCTTTTCAATTGTAAAGTTCTGACCTCTCTGGCTGATGGGATTATAACTCCCCATGTATATGTAAACATTCGGGTAAACCTGCCTGTGAAGGTTTTCTATTGTAAGTTTACGGCTTGACGACCTGTAGTACTGGTCCTCGAATGCAAGGCGCTTAAGGTTCGCGTGAGGGATTATGAAGTTTGTGAGAACGAAGGTAAGGATGGCAATCAATAGAGAAGAAAGAAAATAAGGCCACATCATCCTTCTGAAGCTCATGCCACCGTTAAGTATCGCAATTATCTCAGTGTGTATCGCCATCTTGGCTGTAAAGAAAATTACCGAAATAAAGACGAACATCGGAGCGAAGAGGGTACCGAAATACGGGATGAAATTAAGATAGTAGTCGAATATTATGGCTTTGACAGGAGCCTGTTTCTCCATGAAGTTGTCAATCTTCTCGGCAAAATCGAAAACAACTGCAATTGCAAGAATAAGAACAATGCAGAAAAAGAATGTCCCGAGGAACTTCCTGATGATGTACATGTCAATAAGGCCCAGCTTAAGAGGCTTCAGAGCCTCTCTGAAAGGACTTTTACCATCGACTCTTTCCATTTTCTGAAAACTCCTTCTTCAATTTTCTTCCTTGCTTCCGTGACGAGCTGTATGTAAAAAGCAAGATTATGTATGCTTGCAATCTGGGCGCCAAGGTTTTCGCCGGCCATTACAAGATGTCTGAGATAGGCTTTCGAATAACTCCTGCTGACAATCGACGGCCCCTCGGGATCGACCGGGCTGAAATCATCGATCCACTTCCGGTTCCTCATGTTGAGAGTTCCTTTCCAGGTGAATAACATGCCGTTTCTCCCGTTCCTTGTTGGCATTACGCAATCGAACATATCGATCCCTCTCTCGATTGCCTCCAGAATATTCACAGGAGTTCCGACGCCCATCAGGTAGCGGGGCTTATCTTCAGGAAGTATTGCATTCACAATTTCTATCGTCCTGTACATATCTTCTGCCGGTTCGCCTACAGAGAGTCCACCGATTGCATTCCCGCTGAGCCCAGCCTCTGCAACCTTTTCTGCAGACATTTTCCTGAGGTCATCATAGGTACCTCCCTGTACAATAGGGAACAGGAACTGTTCATAGCCCCAGAGGGGTTCACTCTCCCTGAAACGCCTCACTGCCCTGGCGAGCCACCGGTGAGTCAGCGCAACGGAATCCATTGCGTAACTGTAATCGCAGGGCCACGGTGCACACTCATCAAAGGCCATGATTATATCTGCGCCAATAACACGCTGTATGTCAACAGTGTTTTCAGGAGTGAACAGGTGCCTGGATCCGTCAATGTGCGACTTGAAAACAGCTCCCTCCTCGGTAAGCTTCCTGTTGCCAGTAAGCGAAAATACCTGGTATCCGCCGCTGTCGGTAAGCATAGGCCTCTCCCAGCCTATAAACCGGTGAAGTCCCCCGCAAGCCCTGAATATCTCTGTTCCGGGCCTCAGGTAGAGATGATAAGTGTTGCCAAGAATGATACTTGCATTTATGTCGCTTGCAAGCATGTGCTGCAGGACGCCCTTCACTGTTCCGAGAGTACCCACCGGCATGAATACCGGAGTGGGGATGAGGCCATGAGCTGTTCTTAAGGTTCCCGCCCTTGCCTTGCTTTCCCTGTCCCTTGCACCTATTGTAAACATCCGGAATCTCGATTTGAGGGACAAAGGTAATTTTTCCTCTGAAATTCATTAACAGCTATTCCCATGATTGTTGATATATATTTGTTTTCTGTATCGATTATCTTATTAATATTGCCCGCAGATTGCAATGCCTGATGATTTCTGATTATACTATTTTAACTGTAATCCTTTTTGTCATTTTCATTCTTGCTGCGTCTGTACAGCTTTTCTACTACCTTTATTTCTACCTTGAACTGTACAGGCATAAGCCGCATCCTGCATCTGAAACCCCGGCTGTATCAGTAATTATATGCGCAAGGAATGAAGCCGAAAACCTTGAAAAATTCCTTCCTTCTGTCCTTGAGCAGAAATACCCCGACTATGAGGTGATCGTTGTCAATGACTGCTCGGAGGACAATTCATACGATATCCTGGGAACTTTTCTTGAGAAATATCCTCACCTGAAAATATCAACTATTACAAAAGATCCCAAGTTCACTCATAATAAAAGGTTTGCACAGTTCATTGGCATCAAGGCGGCAAAAAATGACGTATTGCTCTTCACCGATGCCGACTGCTACCCTGTATCGGAAAGATGGATCGAAGGAATGGCCTCGCATTTTGACGACAATACTTCATTTGTTCTCGGCTATGGAGGCTACCTTCGTGGCAAAGGCATCCTAGGCAGGTACATTGCCTACGACACAATGACAATAGCCCTTCAGTATTTAAGTATGGCACTGAAAGGCATTCCCTATATGGGAGTGGGAAGAAATCTTGCATACAGGAGGTCACTGTTCTTCGAAAACAAAGGATTCGGCAACCATAATCATCTAATCTCAGGTGACGACGACCTTTTTGTCAATTCCCATGCCCTTGCTGCAAACACCAGGGTTGAATTTTCACAGGCTGCACACACGCGATCGGTCCCATCGGCCTCAGCAGGCGAATGGATGAACCAGAAAAAAAGGCACTTCACGACTGCAGTATATTACAAAACAAGGGACAAAATAATTCTTGCCGCAGAACCTGCTTCAAGGGTTATTTTCCATGCACTTTTTGCTGTCCTTCTTGCCTTCGGATTCCTGTGGCCGGTTGCAGCAGGCATCTTTGTTATCCGACTTATTACTGTAGCAACTATATTTGCATTTGCAGGGAAACGGCTCTCTGAACCAGGCATGGCAGGATGGTCGCTGCTTTTTGATTTAGTATCACCATTTATAAATGCCACGCTGCTAACAGCAGGCATCATAAGGAAACCAGGAGCAAACAGATGGAAATAGCTCACGACCTGTCAGAAAAAGCAAAGAATGACCTTATACTGGTTGCAGAAGCCAGGAAAGGTAACGAAAAGGCCTTTGCCAGTCTTCTTAACAGGTATCGTGATTCAATTTATTACATGCTCCTTAAAATGGTCAACAACGCATCCGATGCAGAGGACCTTACAATCGAGGCTTTCGGGAAGGCATTCCGGAACCTTGACTCATATACTCCAAAGTTTGCATTCAGTACCTGGCTGTTCAAGATAGCAACAAACAACTGCGTCGATTTTATAAGGAAGAAACAGCTTCTCCCCACCCCTCTCGACAGTCTCCAGGATAACCTCGAGAATGTAACCATTAACATACAGTCTGATCTTCCGGATCCTGAGGAATCGCTTATCATGCATCAGAAAGTGACCGCTCTTAAGGAAATTGTAAGCCAGCTTAAACCACGCTACAAGACACTCATAGAGCTGCGTTACTTCAAGGAATATTCATACGAGGAAATATCATCAGAGCTCAGCCTCCCCATAGGCACTGTCAAGGCACAACTCTTCAGGGCAAAAACTCTTCTTTACAATATTCTTATTAAAACAGGCCACAGGTAGTGCCCTCCTCAATTTTCAGATATTTCCCCGGACTGAGCGAAGATCAGAAGCAGAAAATTTCAGCCCTGGGAGAGTTATATTCCTTCTGGAACAGCCGCATAAATGTTATCTCAAGGAAGGATTTCCCTAACTTCTACATCCATCATGTACTGCACTCGCTTTCGATTGCAAGGGTTTTTTCATTTGACCCCGGTGCCACTGTCCTCGATGTGGGAACAGGAGGCGGTTTTCCGGGAATTCCGCTCTCAATCCTTTTCCCTGAAACAAGCTTCACCCTCCTCGATTCGATAGAAAAGAAGATAAGGGTAGTATCGGAAATAACGGGTGAACTGAAGCTTTCAAATGTCAGCCCGCTTAGAAAAAGAGCAGAAGATGAGAAAGGCTCATACACATTTGTCGTCAGCAGGGCTGTCACTGCCTTCTCCTCATTCGTCCCGCTTGTGGCCAAAAACATAGAAAAACGCAGAGATGGAGAAGGCAGAGGCATAATATACCTGAAAGGCGGAGACCTTCACGAAGAACTTGGCATTTACTCCGGCAAGTGCAAAATATGGGATATAGCGAGCTTTTTCAACGAACCCTTCTTTGAGACCAAAAAGATTGTGTACCTGCCATTTTGATTTTTTTCAAAAAAAACAGCCACGCGGTTTTAATTTTACAAAAAAGTAGTACATTTGCAGTCTCAAAACTGACACTTAAGTCAATAAAGGATACAGAAGATGAAAAGGACATTTCAGCCATCGAGAAGAAAAAGGGCAAACAAGCATGGTTTCAGGGAGAGGATGTCGACCCCAAATGGCAGGAGAGTTCTTGCAGCCCGCAGAGCAAAAGGCAGGAAGAAACTTACTGTTTCAAGCGAGCTTAAACTCAAATCGTAAGCACTTCTTAATTAATATACAGAAGGGGCCCCGCAAAGGCCCCTTTTTGTTATCTTAGCACCCTCCTTAAAGACAATGGAATTAATTATAGGACAAATTAAGGATCCTGAAATCAAGGCAATTGCAGAAAAAATCGCTGCATCTGAGCGGATCACTCCCCGTGAAGGCCTGCTGCTGTACACCAAAGCGGACCTTCCCCTTCTTGGAATCCTTTCGGGAATTGCCAGGAGAAGGCACAACGGCAGCTATGTTTTTTTCAACAGCAATTTCCATATTGAACCCACAAACATCTGTGTTTTCAACTGCCGCTTCTGTTCATACCATAAGCCTGAAGGCGATCCTGACAGCTGGGAATACAGTCACGACGACATGCTTGGAATTGTCAGGAAATTCGACGACAGGAATGTAACCGAGGTACATATTGTTGGCGGAGTTCACCCGGCTTATGACATTCACTACTGGGGCAGCCTGATTGAAAAAATAAAGAAGCACAGGCCCTCCCTTCATGTAAAGGCTTTCTCAGCAATCGAGCTCGATTACATGATTAAAAAAGCTGGCATGTCATACACTGAGGGACTTCAGTACCTGAAAAGCAAGGGACTCGACTCAATTCCAGGTGGCGGGGCCGAGATTTTTGATGAGGAACTGAGAAAGATGATCTGCGACGATAAGGCATCCACCGCCATGTGGCTTGAGATCCACGAAACAGCCCACAGGCTTGGAATTCCCTCGAATGCCACGATTCTATATGGACATATCGAAACCTACAGTCACCGGATCGACCACATGGACAGGCTGAGGAAACTCCAGGACAGCACCGGAGGATTCAACGCTTTCATCCCGCTGAAATACAAAAAATCGAACAACAGCATGTCCTACCTGGGCGAAGTAAGCATCACTGAAGACCTCAGGAACTATGCAGTATCGAGGATCTTCCTCGACAATTTTTCGCACATCAAGGCTTACTGGCCCATGACAGGCAGGGATGCCGCACAGCTTTCTCTCTCATTCGGTGCAGATGACCTCGACGGTACAATTGACGATACCACCAGGATTTATTCAATGGCAGGCTCGGAGGAGGAAAAGCCTTCAATGACAACTGATGAAATCTGCAAACTGATAAGAACTGCGGGATATGTGCCCGTGGAGCGGGACTCGGTCTATAATTTTATTAATGTTTTCACGTTATAGATATTGAACCACCAGGCTTTATGACATTAAAGAAATTCATCCTGAGCAAGCATTTTCTGAAGCATTTTTCGATTGCTGTTACAATTGTTGCAATAACCGTATTCCTTGTGCTGATATGGATGAACTTCTACACAAGGCACGGACAGGCACGCCCGGTCCCTGATTTCTTCGGACTTACAATAGAGGAAGCTTCGAAACTTGCCCGGAAAAACAAGCTGCGCTTTGAGATAATCGACTCTGTATACACATCTGTTGTACCGGCAGGCTGCATTGCAGAACAGAACCCCAAAAAAGGCTTTAAGGTCAAAAAGTGGAGAAACGTTGTACTCACAATCAACGCTTTCAGCCCTGAAATGGTGGCAGTTCCAAACCTGATAGACCTTCCCATCAGGCAGGCAAGGACACTCATAGAAAGTGCCGGGCTTATAATGGGTGACCCTACTTTTAAACCCGACCTTGCTATAAACGTTGTAATAGAACAGCTTCATAACGGACTTCCGGTCAGGGGAGGAGAGTCAGTTCAGAAAGGCTCTGTCATTGACCTCGTCCTCGGCAAGGGTTTAAGCAACCAGCGAACCCCTGTCCCCTACCTCCTGGGTCTCAACCTCGAAAACGCAAAAGATAAGATCCTGGTTTCTGCTCTCAGCCTCGGGTCCTATGTTTTCGACAACACAATACTCACGCGCAGCGACTCGGCCAATGCCTTTGTATTCAAGCAAAACCCCGAATACAGGGATGATGCCTCCGTACAGCTCGGTTCTGCAATGTACATATGGCTGACTGTTGATTCGGCAAGGCTTGCTTCCGACTCGGTTTACTTCGCACCTGACACTATCCCGGCTGCTGAAATATTGCGCCGGTAATTAACTATTGAATGCTACAACGCTGCATCATACTTTTGATACCTGCCCTGCTCATAATTACAGAGGCAGGAGCCCAGGAGCAGATCGCAGGACTGCAGAGGAACAGGTATGTGTCAGCTGATCCTGTAAAGAAATCATCGAGGGCTGGTTCCAAATCGGCACTTGAACTGCCATTTTTTGATGATTTCTCAAGGCAGTCACCCCGTCCAAACCAGGATCTCTGGGCCGACAATTTTGTCTTCATCAACAACACTTACTCCGAAAACCAGCTTACAAAGGGAGTGGCCACTTTCGATGCCCTTGATGCCGGCGGAATGCTGTACGCAACGATTTCCTCCGCCGGATTCAGATCAGATCAGCTAACTTCACAGCCTGTAAACCTGGGTTACCCCGCCACTGACAACATATGGCTCAGTTTCTACTATGAACCCGGGGGGCTTTCGGACATGCCTGAACTCAAAGACAGCCTTACGCTTCAGTTTTATGCCCCTCTGGAAGACAAATGGTATTCGGTATGGAGAGCCGCAGGAGGATCGTCTGTGAAGTTCACCCCGGTTACAATCAACATCAGGAGCGAGCGTTACCTGAGAAACGGATTCCGCTTCAGGTTTGTGAACTATGCCAGTGTTACATCAAGCCAGAATGACTTTTCAATGATAGGCAACTGCGATATCTGGAACATCGATTATGTAATGCTCGACAGGAACAGGAACTCTTCAGACACCGTCAATACGGATGTTGCCTTCAGACTTCCGCTGAGATCGCTGCTGAAGAACCATGAGGCCATGCCATGGAAACAGTATCAGCAGGTGTACCTCCAGGAAATGGGGGCCGTAATACCAGTCTCCTACAGGAACAACGACACAATCACAAGGAATGTCACAAGGTTTTTCGAGATCTTTGACGTCACTGACAACACCCTGGCGCATGCATTTTCAGGGGGAGCAACAAATGTGGCGCCGCTTTCAAACGTAAGATATAATGCCGGACTGATATATACATACAGTTCTCCTGGTGAAGACTCGGCAGTATTTAAAGTGACGGCAATCCTGAAAACAGACGAGTTCGATCCGAAGAGCAATGATACCCTTACATATTTTCAGCGTTTCTCCAATTATTTCTCCTTTGATGACGGTTCTGCAGAAGCCGGCTATGGCATAAACGGCCTTGGATCGAGGAACGCAATGTTCGCGTACAGGTTCCGGTCCTATACAAAGGATACCCTGAGGGCAATACGGATTTGCTTTAACGACAGCTACCAGAATGCAAATAAAAGAGCCTTTGACCTCATGGTCTGGGCCGATGACAACGGGAAGCCGGGCGACCCGATCTACATTACTGAAGAGGTGATGGTGGAGAATACAGAGGGAGTCAACAGCTTCTACACCTACAAACTGCCCGACGGCGTGCCTGTAAGTTCAGTGTTCTATATCGGATGGAGGCAGAGATCAGAGACTTTCCTGAATGCAGGATTCGATTCAAACACACCCAATGAAGGAAGGCAGTTTTATTGGCTCAACGGATCGTGGTACCTGTCCCAGGTCAGGGGCAGTGTAATGATCAGGGCAGTAGTCGGGGCTCCTTTAAGGGTAACCGCTATTGACGACATCAAAGGCCCTGAAAATGAACTTATAAGGATGTGGCCAAACCCCGTTTCGTCCGTCCTCAATTTCAGCCGGTCCGGCGGCCAGGTAACAGACAGCTGGATCATCACTTTTACCGATATGAGCGGCCGTGAGATAATGGAAGTGCCATTCAGCGAACAGGTTGACGTTTCGTCCCTCCGCATGGGAATGTACATAGTTACAGTCAGCAGCAAGGGAAACAGGCGCTTAACCGGCAGGATTATCAAAACAATGTTTTAACCCCGATGGCAGAGGATGAATTTTCGGAGCAGCAGGAATTATTCGAGCATTACAGGTACGTTGCCGACCCGGGACAGTCGCTGCTGAGAATAGACAAATATCTTTCCGACCGTATAGAGAACATATCCAGGACACGGATTCAGAATGCTGCCGATGCCGGAAACATTCTTGTAAACAACAGGCCTGTAAAACCAAATTACAGGGTAAAGCCGGCAGACCTGATCCAGATTGTTCTTCCAAATCCGCCAAGGGAAATAGAGCTTATACCTGAGAATATTCCGGTTAACATAGTATATGAAGACAATGACGTGCTTGTTGTGAACAAGGAACCAGGAATGGTCGTTCACCCTGCATATGGAAACTACAAGGGAACGCTTGTAAATGCACTCATGTGGCACCTCAGGGACCTTCCCCTCTTCAGCAGCGGGGAAGCACGGCCCGGACTGGTCCACAGGATTGACAAAAACACGTCTGGGATACTTGTAATTGCAAAGAATGAACTTTCACTGAACCGTCTTTCGAAGCAGTTCTACGATCGCACCACCGAGAGGCTTTACCAGGCTATTGCCTGGGGAGTCCCCGATCCGCCTTCCGGGACAATCACGGGCCATGTGGGAAGAAATGTAAGAGACAGGAAAATAATGCAGGTCTTTCCCGACGGCAGCGAGGGCAAACATGCAATAACGCATTACAGGGTGCTCGAGGATTTCGGCTATGTTTCGCTTGTCGAGTGTAAGCTGGAGACAGGCCGCACTCACCAGATCCGTGTGCATTTCAGCCATATAAAGCATCCTCTTTTCAACGACGGGGAATATGGAGGGGACAGGATACTGAAAGGTACAACCTTCTCTAAATACCAGCAGTTCATAAGGAATTGCTTTGCCATCCTTCCCCGGCAGGCCCTGCATGCAAAAACCCTTGCCTTTGATCATCCTGTGACAGGAAGAAGACTTTCATTCGACTCCGAACTTCCTGATGACATGCGGATAGTAATTGAGAAATGGCGAAGTTATTCGGTAAACAGGGATACTGAACAATAACAGCTTCAATCACCAGCTGCCGCCGGCTCCTCCGCCTCCGAAGCTGCCGCCTCCGAAACCACCGAACCCGCCTCCTCCGCGACCGCCACCCGAAAAGCCTCCGAAGCTGCCGCCGTGCGATCCCCTGCCTGAGTTCATCATGCTCAGTAACAGCCACAGCGGCAGGTTCCCTGAACTTATGTGCCTGCTATTTGAGCCTCCTGACTTTCCCCTGAATATTGCAAAAATAATCAGGACGATAACTATGACTGCAAATAGAGGTATGCCTGTTTCATCAGGGCTGCCTGAACCTTTCCGCGCATTGTATTCGTCAGCATTGAACTCACCGCTTGCAAGTGACATCAATGTTGAGGTAGCACGATCGAGACCGTCAAAGTACTCATTGCTCCTGAAGGCAGGAAGTATCTCGTTCTCAACAATATCATCTGCAGTAAGGTCAGGGATTGCTCCCTCGAGCCCGTAACCCTGCGCTATGAAAACTTCGCCCCTCTCCGTACCTGTTTTGGGCTTTATCAGTATCAGCAGGCCATTGTCTTTGCCTCTCTGCCCTATGCCCCATTTCTCCCCGAGCCGCTGCGCATAGTCGGAAATTGCATATCCGTCAAGCGACCGCAATACCACTATTGCTATCTGTGTGGAAGTCGAATCATTGAAGGCGACAAGCTTTCTCTCAAGGTAAGCCGCCTCCTGGGGCCTCAGCAGCCCGGCAAAATCATGTACAAGACGAGGCGGAACAGGCCGCTCTGGAATC
>JALOMK010000268.1 GCA_025455505.1 Bacteroidales bacterium | reverse complement strand
ACCTTGAACACCATGCCAACATTGTCCCTTGGCAGCTTGTCTGTGAGCGGAAGGGAGCCTCGATAAAAGTCATACCTGTAAATGACAGCGGTGAACTTATCTTTGAAGAGTATCTCAGGCTTCTCAACCGCAGGACAAGGATAGTGGCAATAACCCAGGTGTCAAATGCCCTTGGTACGAAAGTGCCTGTCAGGAAATTCATTGATGCTGCACATTCGGCAAACGTACCCGTTCTTGTCGACGGGGCCCAGGGAGTGCAGCATGGTTATTCCGATGTCAGGGAAATGGATGCCGATTTCTATGCTTTTTCCGGGCACAAGGTCTATGGTCCCACAGGCATAGGAGTGCTGTACGGCAAAAGGAAATTCCTCGAAGAGCTGCCTCCGTTCCAGGGAGGGGGGGACATGGTTGAAAAGGTCACCTTTGAGAAGACAACCTACAACGAGCTGCCATTCAGGTTCGAAGCCGGAACGATGAACTATGCTGCGGCAATTGGACTTGCAAGGGCTATACGCTATGTTGAGGAAACAGGAAGGCACTATATTTCAGAAAGGGAAAATGACCTGCTGTCCTATGCAACTGAAAGACTTTCAGGGATTGACGGTCTTACTATATATGGCAACTCTTCGGATAAAATTGCAACAATTTCGTTTCTTGTCGGTGGCGTTCACCAGTACGATACCGGAATGGTACTCGATAAGACCGGAATTGCCGTCAGAACAGGGACACATTGCGCTCAGCCGCTTATGGACCGCTTCGGGATCGACGGCACAGTGAGGGCGTCGATGTGCTTCTACAATACAAGGGAGGAAGTTGACAAGCTTGCCGAAGGTATTGGCATTGTAAGGAAAATGTTTCTTAAATAATATGACAATCGACGAAATACAAGCCTCGATAATTGATGATTTTTCAGCTTTCGACGACTGGATGGATAAGTACAACCTGCTGATTGACATTGGTAAGAACCTTCCACTGATTGACCCCAAATACAAGGTGAAGGATTTTCTTATCGAGGGCTGCCAGTCGAAGGTGTGGCTGAAACCTGAGTTTGACGGGGACAAAGTGACTTTTACTGCCGACAGCGATGCAATAATAACACGTGGCATCGTGGCGCTTCTGATAAGGGTAATGTCGGGAAGAACGCCTGAGGAGATAATGGCCGCCGATCTTGGATTCATTGATGTGATCGGACTGAGGCAGAACCTTTCACCAACAAGGTCGAACGGCCTGCTTGCAATGATAAGGCAGATGAAACTCTATGCAATGGCTTATAATGCATTGAAAAAGTAAAACCAGAACCAGATGGACCTTTCGGAAAAACTTGAAATAGAGAGCAGGATAGGGGGAGTGCTAAAAAGCATCTATGACCCGGAGATTCCTGTTAACATTTATGATCTCGGCCTTATATATGAGATAGATGTTGACGATAACTACGTAGCCCACATCACGATGACCCTTACTGCCCCCAACTGCCCGATGGCAGAGGAACTGCTTGAGGAAGTGAGGTACAAGGTCGGGGGAACTAAAGGTGTCAGTGAATGTGACCTGAAACTTACATTCAGCCCCCCCTGGGACAGGAGCATGCTGAGTGAGGAGGCAAAGCTCGAACTGGGATTCCTGTAATCCTTCAATAATGAGTTCATCTGAACCGCACCGGACATCGCTGATAAGGGAGAGGGCCTTTGAGCTTGGTTTTGATCTCTTTGGTACAGCCCCGGCCCGTCCCATGCCCGAAAGAGCTGAAGTGCTGAGGCTTTGGTGCAGCGCCGGCATGAACGCAGGGATGGGATACCTGGCAAGGGACATCGAAAAGAGATCCGATCCGCGGATGTTGATGCCAGGTGCAAAATCAGTTATTGTCACGGGACTTTCATACAACACTTCAGCGAAGCAGAAAGGAGAGGGCGTACCCATCCTGTCGCGGTACGTTTACGGGCAGAACTACCACGACGCTGTTAAGGGCAGGCTCACTGAGCTGCTTGGCTTCCTGCGTGATTTGTATCCCGGGGCCGGCGGCGTGGCTTATGCCGATTCAGGACCGCTTATGGAAAAGGCCTGGGCAGTTGAAGCCGGACTTGGATGGCAGGGCCGGCATTCTGTTGTAATAAACAGGGATATAGGATCATTTTTCTTTCTGGGACTAATAATTACCGATGCAGTTCTTGAGTATGACAGGCCATTTTCCGAAGACCTGTGCGGCTCCTGCCGTATATGCGCGGAAAGCTGCCCTACAGGCGCCATAAACGATGATCACACTATCGACGCACGCAGATGTATCTCAAACCTTACTATTGAGAACAGGGGGCCGATCCCTCCCGAATTCCTTGCCGCCACGGGAAGGAGAGTTTACGGATGCGACATCTGCCAGGAGGTTTGCCCGTGGAACCGGATGGCCCCTGAGCATAAACACCCTGAATTCGGGCTCCCCGAAGAAATCGAAAATATGTCTCTGAACGACTGGCTGAACCTTGACGAGGCTAACTTCATGCGACTCTTCGGAAACTCCGAAGTGGCAAGGAAAAAATACCTGCCTTTTGTGCAGAATGTAACGGATGTTGCAAAACAGTGATCCCCCGCGACAGTCTTAGCAAATTCTGCGATTTCATTTTTACCTTGCATCAAATTATCCGTCTTAAGGGTACATTACCATTTAGGGTTTGATTGAAAACAAGATCATAGAAGAGTGCATGCTTGGGAATTTTGAAAATCTCAGGGTGCTTGTACGGAAGACTTCCGAAGCAATATATCCCGTGGTTTTCAGGATGACGGGTTCCGAGGGCAGGGCAGAGGATATTGTACAGGAAACAATGATCACGGTGTGGCAAAAGATAGGGAAGCTGAAAGCGCCCGGCGCGTACAAGGCCTGGGTATTCAGAATTGCAGTCAACAAGTGCTATGATTACCTCAGATCGCGGAAGAACACTCCTGAAACTATGGCCGGTGAAGATGCCTGGGAATTGCTTTCGGCAAGGCTTCGGGATGATTCTGCTTCTGAACTTGAAAACAGCGAGATCGCTTCAATAGTCGGAGCTCTTGCCGAAACGCTCAGCCCGAAGCAGAAGGCAATATTCGTGCTCTCAGATATCGAGAATATGACTCCCGATGAGATAGCCGGTATTACAGGATTCGGAAAGGCTTCAATAAAGGCCAACCTGCACTTTGCAAGAAGAAATGTTGCAGGCAAACTTCAAAAATATTTATAGGAATGGAAAAGGGTGCTGATAACTATAGAAAGGTGCTTGAACTTCTGAAAAGTTCTAAACCGCGTCACAAAAATCCGGATATCCTGGAAGAGAAGATAATGGAAAGCATCAGGATGAGCAAGGCCGGCACTGCCGTATCGCAGTCATTTACCGGGTTCCTGTTCGGATGGACCAGGATAGTATGGATCAGAAGAGCCTTATCGGCGACCGCCGTTCTGCTTATACTTTTTCTTGCATTTCAGCAGAGTGTAATAATCAAGCAGATAAATACCCTCAACCAGCGACTGGTCCCGGGAAACCTCGGCAATGCCTCCTACGGCAATGCCGGCAGGATAGAACTGTTGCTGTACCGGCTGTCGGCGTCCGGGAATCAGTATGTCAGCAGCGACATCACGGGGGAAAAGATTGACCAGCTTATCGAATCATTCGAACAGATGAACTCAAAGTACCGGGAGCTTTTAAAGCTGATTGATGAAGATCCTGAACTAAAAAGACTTATCGAACAGAAACTTGATGCCCGGAAGGAAAAGGAACTTCCTGAAAAAATAAAACTATAATACTATGAAAACAAAAACCCTTCTGAAAAGCATTGTCGTCATGCTTCTTCTTGCAGCAGCATGCGATGAACCGGAGACAGTGGTTACAAATATTGTTCACCGCGATGGTTCTGTTACACGGATTGTCGAAATGAAGAACAGTAAAATGAATTTCAAGACCTCATCCCTGCAGGTCCCTGTTGACAGCACCTGGACAATATCCGATTCGCTGGCTGTGGGCAGCGAGGGCGATACTACCTTCTTCAGGAGAGCTGAAAAACTATTCAGTTCGGCTGAAGAGTTAAACCTGGCCTACAAATGCGATTCC
>JALOMK010000267.1 GCA_025455505.1 Bacteroidales bacterium | reverse complement strand
CAGGTTTCGGCGGTGGCCGCCTGCCCACATGGGCCATTTCGCAGTGCCCTCTGGTTCACGGCAACCTTGTGATAAGAGTGCCTGTAATCCCGGGTTTCAACAACACACTTCCCGAAATGCAGGCAATAATTGATTTTGCTTCTTCGCTCCCGGGTGTGAACGAGATGCATTTCCTTCCCTATCACAATCTTGGCGCTGAAAAGTACAGGATGATGGGGCTCGAATATGCTTTTGACGGGCAGGCAGGCATTCTGACTGGCGAAATTGAAGCATACATGAGTTATGCGCGATCAAAAGGGCTCAAAGTTTTAAAAGACGGATAATATTATGGAGGCAGGCACTTTAAGCGGAATTTCAGAAAGAACAGCCATCCTCCGCGAGAGGATGCTCAGCATGAAACCTACGGTATGCACTGAAAGGGCGCGATTTTACACCGGGGTTTATAAAGAGTATGAACATGAGCCTGTAATCGTGCGCAGGGCCCTTGCACTCGACAGGACCCTGGGTTCAATGTCAATATTCATTGAGGATGGCGAGCTTATCGTCGGAAACCAGTCATCGAGGCACAGGGCTGCACCAATATTCCCGGAGTATGCAGTTGACTGGCTGCCTGAGGAAATGGACGGTCTCGACAAGCGACCCGGCGACGCATTCTTCATAACTGAAGGGCAGAAGGCAGAACTTCGCGAGATTGCTTCATGGTGGAAGGGAAAAGTATTGTATGACAAGGGCAGGGCCCTCATGTCGCAGGAGATGAGGGATATCCAGGATGCCTCAATAATAAAGGCAACCGGGAACCTGACATCGGGCGATGCCCATATTGCAGTTGATTTTGAAAAGATACTCAAATGCGGACTTGGGGCTTATTTAGAAGAGGTCAGCTACTTCAGCAACCTTACTGACAGGACAAGTCCTGAAGGGATAAGAAAGATCAACTTCTACAGGTCTGTGGATATCAGCATCAGGGCCTTCATTGCCTTCATTGAAAGGTATGCAGTGCTTGCAGGGGAGCTGGCTGTCAGTGAAGAGGATCCCGTGCGGGCCGGTGAGCTGACTCTCATATCGGGCAACTGCAGGCATATTTCGCACAATGCACCTGTAACTTTCTACCAGGCTTTGCAGCTCACGTGGTTCGTGCAGCTCGTCCTGCAAATAGAAAGCAACGGCCATTCTGTGTCGCTCGGCCGGATGGACCAGTATCTCTTCCCATTTTACAAAAAGGACATCGCTTCGGGGGCGCTTACTGACGAATTTGCATCGGAGCTGCTCGAGAGCACCTGGATAAAGCTCTTGTCGGTGAATAAGATACGGCCATGGTCGCACACAAGGTTTTCAGCCGGAGGGCCTCTTTACCAGAATGTGACGATAGGCGGCCAAACGACTGAAGGAGAGGATGCAGTGAACCAACTGAGCTTCCTGATCCTTCGCTCCGTTGGCAAAATGAAACTCACCCAGCCCAACCTCTCTGTGCGTTTTCACAGAAACATGAGCGACAGTTTCATGCAGGAATGCATAAACGTGATAGCCCTTGGATTCGGCATGCCTGCATTCAATAACGATGAGATAGTGATACCCGGGCTTCTGAAGCTTGGAGTAGAAAAAGATGACTCGTATAATTATTCAGCGATAGGCTGCATTGAAATTGCAGTCCCGGGAAAATGGGGTTACAGGTGCACGGGGATGAGCTTCCTCAACCTGATGCGGGTGTTCCTTGCCGCCATGTACAACGGTCACGACCGTTATTCGGGCAAGACCTTCAAACAGGGAACCGGGCATTTCAGGGATTTCAGGTCCTTTAACGAGCTGCTCGCCGCCTGGAAACACCAGGTTAAATACTTTGCCCGCAAGACTGTGGAGATAGATGCAGCGGTTGACACGGCGCTCGAGGAACATGTGCCAGACATCCTTTGCTCGGCTTTTGTCGACAGCTGCATAAGCCGCGGAAAAACAATTAAGGAAGGCGGCTCGAAATATGACTTTGTCTCGGGACTTCAGGTAGGAATAGCCAACCTTGGCAACGCGCTAGCCGCCATTAAGAAACTTGTATTCGAGGAGGCAAGGATATCAAAGGATCAGCTTCTTGAGGCAATTGAGTCGGATTTTGAAGGCCGCGAAGGCGAAAAGGTTAGGCAGATGCTTCTGAACCTGGCGCCCAAGTACGGAAACGACGATGATTATGTCGACCTCCTGCTGAGAGATGCCTACATGGATTTCATTTCTGAACTTGAGAATTATCACACTGCAAGATATGGGCGCGGTCCCATCGGCTGCAGTTACTATGCCGGCACGTCGAGCATATCGGCAAACGTTCCGAACGGATCGGTTGTCCCGGCGACTCCCGACGGCCGGAAAGCATGGACCCCGGTGGCGGAAGGAAGCTCGCCCACCTCGGGAACCGACCTGCTTGGCCCCACGGCAGTGTTCAGGTCTGTGTCTAAACTCCCGACTGAGAAGATTATGGGCGGGGTGCTACTGAACCAGAAGCTTTCGCCTTCCTCGTTAAAAGCAGAAAATGACAGGCAGAAGCTTGCTGCAATGCTCCGGACATACTTTGCCGATCTCAGGGGCTGGCACGTGCAATACAACATAGTGTCGCGCGAGATGCTCCTTGCAGCCAAAAAGGAGCCTGAAAAGTACCGCGACCTGGTAGTGAGGGTTGCCGGTTATTGCGCCTTTTTCACTAACTTGTCTCCCGATACCCAGGACGACATAATTGCAAGGACTGAACAGACACTCTGAGAAAATGGAAAAGATCCTCTGCGGAGTTGACATTGGCGGGACAAAGCTCTCGGTGGCGCTGGTCAGTACTGACGGCCGGGTAATAGACAAGTGCATCGATTGCGACCATGTCAGCAAAACCGAGTGCGGAATGACCGAGCAGGTAAGGGGAAACATCTTAAGGCTGCTCTCGAAAAACGGGTACTCGGAAAGCGATCTTCTCGGCATCGGTATGGGCTGTGCAGGGCACATCAGGTACAAGGATGGTATCATAATCACCACGTCCAACCTTAAGGGCTATAAGTGCTATCCCCTGAGGGACGCGGTGCAGAACCATTTCAGGGTTCCCGTTGTGCTCGACAACGATGCAAATGCCCAGGCTTTCGGCGAGTTCAGGTTCGGGGCCGGCAAGGGCTTTGAGGACATGGTCTTTCTTACAATAAGCACGGGGATAGGGGCAGGAATCATTATCAACAGGAAAGTTTACAGGGGAATGACAGGCACTGCCGGGGAGTTCGGACATACTATTGTTGAACCTGGCAGCGACATGATCTGCACCTGCGGGAACAAGGGCTGCCTGATGGCGGTTGCCTGCGGCATGGCATTGCCACAGCTGTTCAGGAAGAAGATTGAGGAAGGCGGCATTTCGTCGCTTGGACTGCCGGCCGATTTCGACTATTCGAAGGTTGACGGCAAGCTGATAAAGAGAGGCCTCGATGAAGATGACCCCGTGAGCACCGGGATTGTGCTTGACAGCGGACGCTATATCGGAATAGCCCTTTACAATATATTCCAGGCCCTCAATCCGCCGCTTATAGTGCTCGGCGGAGGGCTCCTCAGCTGGGGAGAGCTCTACCTGAGCCGGATCCGGAAGACGTTTTACGAACTTGCACGCGACATGATGCACGATCCCGTGGAAATAAAGGTATCAGAGATTGGTCCTGATGCAGGGGTCATCGGCGCTGCATCATTAGTACTTGAATCATGCTGAACGAAAGGCAGACACGGATATTAAACCTGCTTGGCAGGAATGAACTCACTTCAGTGGCTGTTCTTGCTGAGGAGCTTAAGGTATCATCGGTTACAATCAGGCAGGATCTTAATTTCCTCGAGGGCGAGGGCCTTGTAAGAAGAATACATGGCGGGGCCATGCTCGAAGATGCCGACGACCTCGCTAACAGGCTTGGCTTCAACTATGACAGGAAGCTGAGGATAGCAAGGAAAGCGGCAGGGATTGTGAAGGAAGGTGAAACGATTCTCATTGAGTCGGGATCGGCAAATGTCCTGCTGGCAAGGGAGCTGGCGCAGAGGAAGGGAATAACGATAGTTACAACGAATGTTTACATAGCCCGGCAGTTC
>JALOMK010000266.1 GCA_025455505.1 Bacteroidales bacterium | reverse complement strand
GGAATGGCTTACCAGGAATCACATGTCAGATCAATTAAATCGAAGATTGAATTCATAGCCGAAGTGCATGTCTATCCGGGAGAAGACGAACTGAAAGCACTGGCATATAATGGATTGCTTGCAGCTGACGGACTCGTTGAAATCAAAGAATATTTATAGTTTCATGGATTCGATACAGCCACAGGCAGTATCTTCCCGTTGAATACCTTATGTCCGGTTGTGGCAAAACCGGCAATGAACTTTGCCATTGTTTCTGAAGTAACAGGTGCAGTGTAGCCAGGGAAAGCAGCGGCAAGCATATCTGTCTGTGCCGCACCCAGCGCCAGGCAGTTGACGGAGATCCCTGCTTCGGAAAGTTCCGGGGCTAGGCATTCACTAAGGCAGGCAAGGGCAGCCTTCGATGCGCTGTAGAACGACAGCCCCCTGTACTTCTGACTCCCCTGGTAACCACCCATGCTCGAAATGTTAACAATGTGGCTTCCTCTGTTCATCAGGGGAAGAAATTCCCTGATAAGCCCCGCAGGTGCCAGGAAATTGACCTTCATGATTGTTTCTGCCTCATCCGGCAGAATTTCAGCAAAGGGCTTGTTTACAAGGAAGCCGGCCATATTCACGAGTATGTCAATGCTTTTCAGATGATGCCGGGCTGCTCCTGCAATTTCACCAGCAGCATTTTCATAATCTGCCAGGTCGGCAACAATCCAGCAAATATTTTGATGTTCCGCTGAAAGAGAGCGGAGAAGGTCTTCGCTGCGCCCCGTGACAAGTATCCTGTTATCAGAATCAGCCGCAAGTATCTTTGCGAGATCCCTTCCTATTCCTCTTGTTCCGCCATTAATTACTATATTCATAACCGGGTTATTAATACTTGGTAATGCTTTTTTTTGTTTCTTTGCAAATTCATGTGCAAAGGTATAACTATTAAGCTATAAAGGTGAATTCAGCATCTACAGCGCGAAAAATGAGGACAGTGGCAGCGGCTTTGGCAATGGTGCTTGTTTTCCTTGTTGCCCCGGCCTCTGCCCAGTATGTTCCGGCTGAAAAACCCCCACTGAGGGAGAGAATGTTTTTCGGTGGAACCTTCTGGCTGAGTTTCGGGAATGTGTCAAACATCGAGATAGCTCCCATTGTAGGCCTCTGGGTCCTTCCCAGGCTGGCAGTTGCGGGTGGGCCTGAATACCAGTTCTTCAAGTATTACGACCAAAAGACAAGCATCTACGGAGGAAAGGCTTATGCCCAGTTAGTATTGCTGAAAGACCTTAACAACCTTGTTCCCCTGGGAGTGCATACAGGCATTTTTCTTCATGTCGAGGACGAGCTATTGAGCCTCGATTCATCGTACTGGCCTGTCCAGTACCCTGAATCAGGCAGGACAACTGTGAATACAGTGCTTGCCGGAGGTGGCATAAGCCAGCAGCTGGGACGAAGGTCTTCGATAAATTTTATCATTATCTGGGCGCTGAACGATGCAGGATACGG
This sequence comes from Bacteroidales bacterium, assembly GCA_025455505.1. GTDB lineage: Bacteria > Bacteroidota > Bacteroidia > Bacteroidales > VadinHA17 > LD21. The sequence goes on along the minus strand of JALOMK010000266.1, from coordinate 2,615 downwards.
AGTATATGACAATCCTGAAATAAGATTGAGTTTTAACTTTTAACGAAGCATTAATGAAAATTGAAAAGAATAAAGTTGTTTCCCTTATATACGAACTCAGGGAAGATGACAGCAAGGGAAAAATAATTGAAACACTCGATAATGCCCGTCCGCTCAGTTTCCTTTTCGGGACGGGTAAACTTCTGCCTGAATTTGAGTCGAAGATAGTCTCGCTTGTAAAGGGAGACAGTTTTTCTTTCAGGCTCGATTCAGAGAAGGCTTACGGTGACAGGAGCGAGGATATGATTGTGAATGTGCCTGTTAACGTGTTCCATACCGACGGAAAACTAAACGAGGATATCTGCAAGGTAGGAAATTCGGTTCCGATGATGGACAGTGAAGGAAACCCTCTCGAGGGAACAATTGTTGAGATCAATGATGAGCATGTGCGGATGGATTTCAATCACCCCATGGCAGGAGTAAACCTTTATTTCTCTGGCCAGATAGTGGAGGTAAGGGAAGCCACTGATCATGAACTGAACGGGCACAGCCATTCCTGTTCCTCCTGCGGAAGCAGCCAGTCATCAGGATGCGGCGGAAGCTGCGGCTGATAAAAATGTTCTCCGGACACTCTTCCTGATACATACCTAGACATATGACAAAGCCTGACAATCAAAGTGCTGCCATCTGGAAATACTTTCCATATGCTCTTGCAGGTATTATAACTCTTACTGTAATACTTCTGGTTCTCCAGGTAAATGGCCTTATGTCGATTCCTTCTTCTATATTACTTACATTCAGATTATTGTCAGTGTTTTTTCTTGTTGTCTTTGCGTTCCGGAAGCGCTCACTGACAACCTGGATACTTGTATCGATGGTTGCCGGAGCTGAGTTCGGTTACGATCTGCCGGAAGCCGGAACGAAGCTCCAGGTCCTCAGCGATATTTTTCTCAGGCTCGTGAAGACTATAATAGCTCCGCTGCTGTTTTCAACTCTTGTTGTAGGTATCGCAGGCCATGCCGACATAAAACAGATCGGCAGGATGGGATGGAAATCGCTTCTATATTTTGAAATCGTGTCGACAATTGCGCTTTTCATCGGGCTGCTTGCTATTAATATAAGCAAGGCAGGAGTCGGTGTGGTTCTTCCGCCGGCGCCAGATACTGCTCAGATAACAGCTGCCAAGGCAATTTCAACAAGGGATTTCATACTTCATATTTTCCCCGAGAACTTTGCAAAGGCAATATATGAAGGACAGATACTCCAGATAGTTGTATTCAGTATAATATTCGGGATAGCTGTTGCAATGGTGAAGGAGAAATACCGTTCGCCGATGATACGTTTCACTGAAAGCCTGGCTGAGACGATGTTCAAATTCACCAATATAATAATGTATTACGCCCCTGTGGCTGTGTTTGCAGCAATAGCTTATACAGTTGGCCACATGGGGCTTGACATTCTTTATAACCTCTTTAAACTGCTTGCAACACTTTATGTGGCCCTTGTTGTTTTCCTTCTCTTTATCCTGTTCCCGATAGCACTTGTTTTCAGGATCCCGGTCAGGCAATTCATGAGGGCAGTGTCGGAGCCTGCAACAATTGCCTTTGCCACATCCAATTCAGAATCAGCGCTTCCTGCAGCAATGGAGTCCATGGAGAAGTTCGGGATCCCGCGAAAGGTCGTCGCCTTTGTAATCCCGACAGGCTACAGCTTCAATCTCGACGGGACCACTCTTTACCTTTCGCTTGCAACCATCTTTGTAGCCCAGGCTGCCGGTATTCATCTGCCCCTTGACCAGCAGATTATAATCTGCCTTACGCTGATGCTGACAAGCAAAGGCGTTGCCGGCGTTTCCAGGGCCTCCCTTGTAATACTTCTCGGGACAGCGGCGACATTCGGACTGCCCGTAGAGCCTATTTTCATTATTCTCGGCATTGATGTGCTTATGGATATGGCCAGGACATCGGTGAATGTTATAGGCAATTGCCTGGCTGCGGCGGTAATAGCACGCTCTGAGAAGGAGTTCAACGACGAGGCAGCCCGGAATTTCAAGCCGGAATAACATTACACTAATCCTGATCCCGGAACTGTCCCTGTAACTGTATTTGCGTTACATGGCTGTTGTATAAACTTAGCGTATATAAACAGGAGTACTTGCCTGTCAAAGGCCTGTTGCTCATTTCACACATTCCCTATCTCAGAAGCATGGTTCACTTATTCCCCTGAAAGAATGCAATCCAGGCCAGGGAACACTTCGACGCCTCCTTCCGTGGAAGTTTAGTCACTTGTCAGGGTATAGTGCTGCCTGTCCTGGCTCAAAAATTTTAAGCTCTCCAGAATTGAATATTTGATTTCACAAGGGCAGGAGGCGGGAAATATTCGAATCCTGAGCGCAAACAGCATTTTCACCCTCAGCAGGCCCGGACATCCGGGAATTCTTAAAAACACTTTTTTCATTGCCAGCAGTGAAACTTGCGCGAAGGAGCAGACAACAATTGTCTTTTATAAAGAATTACAAATGGACAATGTCAGCATCAGCAGGAGTTGAATTCAAATTTACGGACAGGAAAGACCCGTGAAAGCCCGATTCACAAATGTAAACATGGAAAAACAGGCCAGAAATTACAGATGTTAAG
>JALOMK010000265.1 GCA_025455505.1 Bacteroidales bacterium | reverse complement strand
TGATTGCCTTTAACAGGAAGAACTACACGCTTGAGTTTGCCGGGGCCTACAGTCCGCTATATGTTGTAAGAAACGGCGAGGTCACAGTGTACAAGGGCGACCGGTTCCCAATCGGCATGACGGCCCTCGACGAGAAGAAGAACTTCACAAACCAGGTAATCGACATAAGGCCGGGTGACATGCTCTACATGTGCTCCGACGGCTATGCTGACCAGTTCGGATCGGAAGAGGGTAAAAAATACAAATCGGGAAATGTAAAGAAACTACTGGCAGAGATATACGATCTTCCCATATGCGTACAGAAGGACAGGCTTGAAAAGGAGATACTCGACTGGAAAGGCATCAGGCCGCAGGTGGATGACATTCTCTTCATCGGGACGAAAATCCCTGAAATCTAGATCCTGGCAATCTTCCTGGGATCGGGCATCCAGTCCTTTTTATCCGATAAAAATTCGATAACCTTTTCCGGTGTGGAAGCAACTTCCCACATGCCCCTGTGCTCATATCGGAGGAAGTTGCCTTCGATCATATGATTCAGAAAGTCAATGAGGGAATTGTAGAAATCAAGCGTATTGAGGATTATAACGGGGCCCCTGAAAAGGCCAAGCTGCTTAAGTGTTATTGCCTCTGTAAGTTCCTCGAGGGTTCCCACTCCGCCCGGGAGTGCAACAACGGCATCGGCCAGCGAGAACATTTTTTTCTTTCTTTCGCCCATGTCGGGAGTAACTATCATCTCTTCAACAGAGGCATGGTCCCAGCCCTCGTCGATCATAAATGAGGGAATCACACCGGTTATTTTCCCTCCTCCCGCGAGCACTGAGTCGGCAAGCACCCCCATCAGGCCGATTCCCCCTCCTCCGTAAACAACATCAATCCTGTTTTCTGCGAAGAGACTTCCCAGTAAGGCAGCGGCATCGGAATAAGTACTGTCTATCCTGCTGCTTGAGGATGCAAACACACAAACTGTCATTTCCAGGTAAGGGCTTTGGGAAACAGGCCTGTTTAGCCCGGCTCCCGGGTTATAAAAACTGGGGATACTTACAGGAGAGCATTGAGTTTTGCCACAAAGTTGGCTTTGGGCACAGCCCCAACCTGTTTGTCGGCGACCTTCCCGTCCTTAAAGAACAAAACAGTCGGGATGTTCCTGATTCCGTATTTGGCAGCTACGCCCGGACTGTCGTCGACATCGCATTTGGCAACAATGGCCTTGCCTTCGTATTCCTTTGAGAGTTCTTCAATTATGGGAGCAATCATCCTGCATGGGCCGCACCATTCTGCCCAGAAATCAACTATCACCGGTTTCCCGGCCTTTTCTACAACTTCTTCGAAATTTGCGTCATTAACTGAGAATGCCATATTATCCGGTTTAAATTATATTAAAATCTGAACGACAAAGGTAGCTAATTTACTTTATATTCTATTGCAGGGTGGTCGTCGAGATAAGCTATGAACTCGTTGTTGAGCCTCACTCTCACCGAGCGCGAGAACATCTGAAGGTTGATCTTGTCGTCTGTGTCGATGAACAATATCCTGAGTTCAGTTTCTCCCTTGTTCTCACCGGCCAGTTCCTTCAGCTCGCTTATCATCTCGGCGCTCACGTTTGCCGGGTCTATCCTGAGAGTCACTGATTTAATGAGTTCGTCCTTTACACTCGAGAGGAGGGTTATAGTCTTTATCCTGAACTCAAGCTCCTCTTCCCTGAATTTTCTTTTCTGCACTCTGCCCTTAATCAGAAGATAATAGCCAGTAATGAAAAACTTGCTGTTATCTATGTAGTCCTTGTCGAAGAGCATGAACCTGAATGAGTCTGTGTAATCCTGGAGAGTGAACGATCCGAAGGGTTTTCCGTTCTTGCTGATCCCATTTCGCGTATCGGTGACCATCCCCGCAATCGTTACATCCCTGTCGAGATACTCCCTCAGGTTCTGGAGATCGGCGAGGTTGGCCGTAGTGAAAGTTGCAATCTCGAGCCTGAAGTCATCGAGGGGGTGCGATGACAGGTAGATTCCTATAACTTCCTTTTCCCTGTTGAGCTGCTCGAGCTTGGGCCATTCAGGGCAATATGCAGGTTCGGGCTTTATAATGTCAAAGCCGCCCGTATCGCCGAAGAGTGAGTTCTGCGCTGAACTCCTTACTGTCTTTGCATTGGTTCCATACCTGATAAGACTCTCTATGAAGCTGGAGCCCTTTGTGTCGACTGAGAAATACTGGGCCCTGCTGATTGTGCTGAAACAGTCGAAGGCGCCGGCAACAGCCATTGCTTCGAGGTTTTTTTTGTTGAGGGCATTCAGATTTACTCTTTCGGCCATGTCATATATTGAACTGAATAGCCCGTTCTTTTCCCTTTCCTCGATAAGCTGCAGGGCGGCAGCTTCGCCCACTCCCTTTATTGCTCCAAGGCCGAAGCGCACGTTGCCGTCCTTGTTTACAGTGAATTTCAGGTTGCTTTCGTTTACATCCGGACCAAGGACCTCTATCCCCATTCTGCGGGTCTCGTCCATGAAAGTCGTTATCTTCTTGATGTCGCTTATATTCCTGCTGAGGACTGCTGCCATGTATTCGGCAGGGTAGTTTGCCTTGAGATAGCCGGTCTGGTAAGCAATGAGGGCGTAGCAGGTGGAATGTGACTTGTTGAATGCATACTGGGCAAAGGCCTCCCAGTCGGACCATATCTTATTTACTATCGTTTCATCGTATCCTTTCTTCATGCAACCCTCAACGAATTTAACTTTCATCTCATCCATGAGGGCTCTTTTCTTCTTGCCCATGGCTTTTCTGAGCGAGTCGGCCTCACCTTTTGAAAAACCGGCAAGCTGCTGCGAGAGAAGCATCACCTGTTCCTGGTAAACTGTTATCCCGTAAGTGTCCTCGAGGTACTTTTCCATTACAGGAAGATCGACATCAGTCTTTTCAGTGCCGTGCTTCCGCCTGATAAACTTGGGGATGTAGTCCATGGGTCCCGGGCGGTAAAGGGCGTTCATTGCTATAAGGTCCTCGAGCCTGCTGGGCTCCAGCTCCTTAAGGTACCTTTTCATGCCGCTCGATTCAAACTGGAATATTCCTGTGGTCTCCCCGTTGCTGAAAAGGGCGAAAGTCTTCTTATCGTCCAGGGGGATCCTGTCGATATCTATATCGATCCCCTTCGACTTCTTCACATTCTCAATAGCATCCTTTATTATTGAAAGTGTCTTCAGCCCCAGGAAGTCCATTTTCAGCAGTCCCACCGATTCCACATGGTTGCCGTCGAACTGGGTTGCATAGAGCTCTGTATCCTTGGCGGTGCACAAGGGGATGTAATTATCGAGCGAGTCCTTGCCGATGATTATTCCGCAGGCATGCACGCCTGTTTGTCTCACCGATCCTTCCAGGACTTCGGCATACTTGAGAGTCTGGGCTATCAGCTTGTTCGATGATTCCCTTTCCCTTGCCAGTTCGGGGACTTCCTCGTATGCCTGCTTAAGGGTTATGCCGGGCCTTTCGGGCACCAGCTTGGCAAGCCTGTCGGCATCCGGGAGAGGCAGTTTCTGAACACGTGCCACATCCCTGATTGCCATTTTCGCAGCCATTGAGCCGAATGTGATAATGTGAGCCACCTTGTCGTGGCCGTATTTGTTCACAACGTATTTCAGCACCGATTCCCTGCCGTCCTCATCAAAATCAATGTCTATATCGGGCATCGAGATCCTGTCGAGATTCAGGAATCTTTCAAAGAGTAATCCGTATTTGATAGGGTCAATATCTGTGATCCTCAGGCAATAAGCTACTGCCGAACCGGCTGCGGAGCCACGCCCGGGTCCGACAGAGACCCCCATTTCCCTTGCAGCCCTCAGGAAATCCTGTACGATCAGGAAGTAGCCGGGGAAGCCCATTTTTGCTATTGTCTGAAGCTCAAAATCGAGTCGTTCCCGGTGCTCATCAGTCAGGGTTCCCCATCTTTGTTCCGCCCCGATATAGGTAAGGTGCCGGAGGTATTCATCCTTGTCGGTAAAGCCTTCCGGCAGATCGAACTCAGGCATTATGGGATCATGGTCGAGCTTGTATTTTTCAACCTTTTCAACAAGGTCTGCCAGGTTGTCGACAGCTTCAGGAATGTCAGCGAATATCTTCCTCA
>JALOMK010000025.1 GCA_025455505.1 Bacteroidales bacterium | reverse complement strand
TTCCCTGCGCCTGCCCTTCATGCCGCCTGTCTCCATAACAGTTATCCCCGAAAGATCAGTTACTCTGCCTTCCCTGAGGTCGAGGAGGGCAAAACTCACCCCGACAAGGAGAACCTTTTTGCCGTCATCCCTGGCGCCGGTCAGAATCCTGATCATCCCGTCCTCATTTCCCCTGTAAAAAGCACTTCCCTCCACACGGCTTTTTTCAATCAGCCTGCTTACCATATACACAAGCGACGATCCTTCCCTTTCGGTGTATGAAGGAAGGAGGGCTGCAATCAGGTACCCTGAGGGATCTCCGTAGAACATTCTGAATGATTCAAGGAAGCTTTTCTCGTATAGTGAGAGATCTGTTACGTAGTGACGTGAAGGCACAGATCCTGTTGTGCTGCTGCTTTCGAAAACAGTTTCAGCCTTCCCCTTTCCTGTAACGACCTCCCTCGACTTGAATATCTCAGCCGGGAGAAAGGGAATTTCGCAGACAGAGCTCACCGAGCGGTAATCGAGACCCAGGTTCAGGATGAACTCGGCATAGACAGGATTATTTACTGCCTGGTGCCTGAAAACCTCCAGGGCCAGGCCGGGAAAATCTTCACTGCCCCCGGCATTGAAGATCCTTTCCCTCAGTGACGGAATCATTGCGCTGGAAAAGTTGGAGTGCCGTCAGGCTGGTGCATCCACTCGAATGTGCATTCCCCGTAGCGAAAAGGTATGTCGGGCCTCATCTCACTCACTGTGCTGACTGTCCTTATCTTAGTGTACAACTCACGTGATGACCTGTAAACCCAGACCTGGTTTGGAACTATGGGCTCCGCTATCTCGTCCCAGGAATAAGTTCCGACATCAGTTAGCCCGTTGAAAGCCGCAATAGCTTCAGCTTCGCTTGCATAAGTGCCGGCGAGGGCAAATGAAGGCTGAAAGTTCGATGCCTGGAATGTAAGCCTGGGTAGCGCGGGATTATCGGCATTCATATAGAGCACAATGTCAGGACCCGGATCATCGAGTGTAGACACCGCAGCCCCTGAGGAGAATTGGAATCCCATTGCATAATAAGGGCCGCTGCCAAAAAGCCTGTTGTCGATTGTGTCTATGCCGGAAGTGCGCAGTTCATCCTTGCTGCATCCCGGGAGTGACAAAACCATAACAAGCACCGGTATGAGTTTTCTTAGCATCATGCTGCAAAGATAACACATTTCCCAATCCCTGCCTTTATACCGTTTGTCGTTCGCCACCCATGCAGTATGGCTCCGATCCGCCAGCTGGCGGATCGGCCCCGTTCGCCCTTACGCCTTGACGCCTCGACGCCGTTACGCCTATTCTCCGCGTATCGCCGTTATCCCCGGCAGCTTCTTGCCTTCCATGTATTCGAGCATGGCGCCGCCGCCGGTTGACACATAGCTCACCTTGTCGGCAAGGCCGTTCTTGTTGATTGCCGCTACAGAGTCGCCGCCGCCGATAAGGCTGAAAGCGCCTTTTGCAGTTGCATCTGCAATTGACTTTGCCACTGCAGTTGTGCCCTTTGAGAATTTTTCCATCTCAAACACACCCATAGGGCCGTTCCAGAGTATAGTCTTCGAATTCTTAATAACCTCGCCGAACAGGGCTATCGACTTTTCTGAAATGTCAAGGCCCATCCAGCCATCCTCAACTGCATCCGCCGCAGTCACATTCGTCGCTGCTTCATTGTCGAACTTGTCCCCGTTGAGCGAGTCGACCGGAAGAATAAGCTTCACGTTCTTCTCCTTTGCCTTCTGTATAAGGCTGAGTGCCAGCTCGAGCTTGTCCTCCTCGCAGAGCGACTTGCCTATCTTTCCGCCCATTGCCTTGACAAATGTATATGTCATGCCGCCGCCGATAATCAGGTTGTCGACCCTTCCGAGCAGATTCTCGATAAGGAGGATCTTGTCCGACACCTTCGCTCCGCCCATGATTGCCGTGAAGGGGCGCTGTGAACCATGAAGCACCTTGTCCATTGCCTCAAGCTCGCTGTTGATGAGGAAGCCGAACATCTTGTTCTCAACGTCAAAATTGTCGGCCATAACTGCTGTCGTTGCATGGGCCCTGTGTGCAGTGCCGAAGGCATCATTCACATATACTTCCGCATAGCCTGACAGTTTCTTCGCCATCTCCTTCTGCTTTACCTTCATCGCGGCCTTGGCAGCTTTCTTTTCTTCCTCTGTCACATTTTCAGGAAGTATCGGTTTACCTTCCTCTTCGGGATAAAACCTTACATTCTCGAGCAGAAGAATCTCACCGGGCTTAAGCGCAGCCGACATCGATACGGCCGATTCCCCGAGGCAGTCATCCGCGAAGAGCACTTTTGTCCCGAGATGCTTCTCCAGAACCGGCAGAACAGGCCTGAGAGAATACTTTTCCATCCTTCCCTCCGGTCTTCCAAGGTGCGACATCAGGATAAGACAGCCACCGTCGCCGACAATCTTTTTGATTGTGGGCAGAGCCCCCCTGATGCGTGTGTCGTCTGTTACCTCAAGTGTCTTCTTGTCGAGTGGAACATTGAAATAGTGTCTTCTTGTCGAGTGGAACATTGAAATCAACCCTTACAATTGCCTTTTTGCCCTTGAAATTGAAATCCTGGATCATTTTCATAATACTGTGTTTTTATAATTAAAAATCATTTTTTCCGCAATTACAAACCTACATTTTTTTTGGAAAATATCCCCTGACAAATTACAGCCACAACTATATTTTACACCATTCCTGAACCATACTGCTCTAACTTATGTTTCCTGTTCTGAAACTTTAATTAATTTTGGAAAAAAAGCTATGGCAAAAATTACACTCAAGGGAAATCCCATCAACACCTCCGGGAATCTTCCGGCAAAAGGAAGCAAGGCTCCTGATTTTAAACTCGTTAAGACCGACCTCGGATCGCTGTCCCTTTCGGACCTGAAAGGAAAAAAAGTGGTCCTGAACATATTCCCGAGCCTCGACACTTCAGTATGCGCCACCTCGGTGCGGAAATTCAACCAGCTGGCCTCGGGAAAGGAAAACACAGTAGTGCTTGCAATTTCCAAGGACCTCCCCTTTGCACACGGCCGCTTCTGTACAACTGAAGGAATTACAAACGTGACGAACCTCTCGGGCTTCCGCGACAGCAGTTTCGGCAGGGAATACGGCATCGACATTGTCGACGGTCCGCTTGCCGGTCTTTACGGCAGGAGCGTCGTTGTTCTCGACGAGGCAGGATCTGTGCTCTATACCGAACTGGTGCCTGAAATTGCCCAGGAACCCGATTACGACAAGGCGCTGGCTTCGCTATCATAATAATCTGACCGACCCAGGATGGATTTTAACCGCATACCCGGCCAGGAAGAAGCCAGGGCAAGACTCATAAGGACCGTCAGGGAACAGAGAGTCAGCCATGCCCAGCTTTTTACAGGCCCCGAAGGATGCGGAAGCATGGCACTGGCACTTGCCTACGCTCGCTATATAAGCTGCGAGAACAGAACCGATACAGATTCCTGCGGCAAGTGCAAGTCCTGCGTCAAATACGAAAAGATGATCCACCCCGATCTTCACTTTGTATTTCCTGTAACAAAAGGCAAAAAAGCAGCTGACCCTGTCAGCGACACTTACATTGAGGAGTGGCGTGAATTTGTTTCACGCTCTCCCTTCTTCAGCCCCTCCAGCTGGTTCAGTTTCATCGATGTGGGAAATGCCCAGGGCCTGATCTATGTTTCAGAAGCATCCGAAATTATCCGTAAACTTAGTCTCAAGACCTTCGAGTCCGACTTCAAGATAATGATAATATGGCTCCCCGAAAGGATGCATCCCACACCTGCAAACAAGCTGCTGAAGCTGATAGAGGAGCCTCCCGAAAAAACAATCTTCCTGCTTGTCTCGGAAGAGCCCGACAAAGTGATCCCCACAATATTATCGCGCTGCCAGATTGTAAGGATACCGGCTTTCAGGCAGGACGACATAGCCGTATACCTTGGCACAAGCCGCGGCCTTGAGCCGGGAAAGGCTTCTGACATAGCCAGGGTATCGGGCGGAAACATTAACAGGGCTCTTGAGCTAAGCGACGATGACGAGGCTTCGCGCTCCAACCTCGACAGGTTCCGCGGCCTCATGCGCTTTGCCTGGAAGAGGGACATACTCTCGCTGATCTCATGGTCGGAAGAGATGGCTGCCACTGGCCGGGAAGCACAGAAGAGCTTTTTCATATTCGCACTGCGCATGCTCAGGGAAAACCTTATGCTTGCACTCGGACAGCAGAACAACAGCTCCGCAAGCCTCTCGGCAGAAGAGGCCGACTTCTCAAAAAACTTTAACCCCTTTATCAATACATCCAACATTTACCCCCTCACGGGGGAATTCAGCCTCGGCCATTCCCATATCGAAGCCAACGGGAATGCAAAAATAATTTTCCTTGACCTTGCCCTGAAGGTTACAAAAGTGCTCAGGTAAGCATACCTTGTCGCAGATTGATAATGTCCCATTTATTCACTATTTTTGCGCCATAATTTGGGCTCAGTGCTATTCTATGACAGAAAACGAAGATATACACGGACATACGGTGGAAGAACCCCGGGTGCCCGAACCAGCATACAGACCCGGATACAATAAACTCGATTCGTTCAACTGGCTGAAAGGCATACCCGTTCAGACAGATGAAAACGAGATTATTGAAATCAGGTTCAAGAATACGAGAAAAGGCTTTTTCAGGAATGTGAACAGCCTCAGGCTCGAGGTGGGCGACATAGTTGCGGTTGAGGCCTCTCCAGGGCACGACATAGGCAGGGTTTCGATGGTTGGTCCCGTCGTTGGCGAACAGCTTAAGAAACTAAAGGCCCTCCCTTCATCGGAAGAGTATAAAAAAGTATACAGGAAGGCCAAGGAAGCGGACATACAGAAATGGGAGGAAGCAAAGAAACTTGAAAGCCCGACAATGTTCAGATCGCGCCAGATAGCCGAGGAGCTGAAACTCAACATGAAGATCGGCGACGTCGAATACCAGGGCGACAAAACAAAAGCGATCTTCTATTACATTGCCGACGAAAGGGTCGACTTCAGGCAGCTTATAAAGGTCCTTGCCGACGAATTCAGGGTCAGGATTGAGATGAGGCAGATAGGCGCCAGGCAGGAAGCAGGAAGGATTGGCGGGATAGGCTCCTGCGGAAGGGAACTCTGCTGCTCCACCCATATTACGAATTTCATCTCCGTTACTACAACACACGCCCGCTACCAGGAGCTTTCACTCAATCCCCAGAAACTGGCAGGCCAGTGCAGCAAACTGAAATGCTGTCTTAATTTTGAACTCGACTGCTATGTCGATGCCCAGCGGGGATTCCCGTCACGCGACATACCGCTCGAAGCTCTCGACTGTACGGCATACTTCCAGAAAATGGAGGTCCACAAGGGTATTTACTGGTATTCAACAGACAGGGACTCTAACGCTAACCTGGTGGCCCTCCCAGTTGACAGGGTCAGGGAAATCCAGGCCCTGAACAGGAAGGGCAAAAAGGTTGAGAAACTAAAAGTCACCGAGGATGCCAGGGAAAACGAAGCCCTCTCGGCCGACCTCCTGAAAAACAACAGCCTTACCCGCTTCGATCCTCCTGAAAAAAAGGAAAACAGAAGAGATGGCAATCAACGACGCAAAAACAGGCGCTTCAATGACAAAAGGAAAAAACAATAAGCCTGCCGTCCTCCTCATCCTTGCCTCAGTTTTCCTCGCCTCATGCGGGGATAAAGTAGTGTACAACACCTCGGAAAGAATGCCTGGAAACCTTTGGTCTCTCAGCCATGTGCCTGTATTCGCTGTAGAGGTCGCGGATACAGTCAACAGCCACGACCTGTCATTCTCGATCAGGACGGGCTCAGCCTATCCGTTCCGGAACCTCTACCTCTTCGTTACAGCAACCTCACCCGAAGGGAGAACAATGACAGACACGCTTCACTATAACCTTGCCGACGAAAAGGGCAGGAGATACGGGAACGGCTTCGGCGACATAAGGGAACTGAAGCTGCCATACAGGACAAACGTCTTCTTTCCCCTGAAAGGCACATACTCAGTAAGAGTGCAGCACGGTATGAGGGCAGACGAACTCCCTGGAGTCTATGATCTCTCGCTAAGGGTTGAAAGGTCGTCAAAGAAATAAATCCGGACTCAGTTGGGAAAGAATAAACTTGCCAGGTGGAACGAGCTTGATACATTCATGAACGTTATCCAGACCGGGACCGGGAAAGTCAGCAGAAGCGACCACCCCGTCAGGGGACGATGGCGTGAGCAGATATTCAGGAACGATAATCCCATTGTACTCGAGCTGGGCTGCGGCCGCGGCGAATACACTGTTGCCCTTGCGGAAAGATACCCTGACACAAACTTCATCGGCATCGATATCAAGGGAGCAAGACTCTGGAGGGGCGCGAAAACATCAAATGAACTGAAACTATCAAATGCGGCCTTCCTCAGGACAAGAATTGAATTCCTTGCATCATACTTCGGGGAGGATGAGGCCGACGAAATCTGGATAACATTCCCCGACCCGCACCCCGGGCTGAGACATGCCGGCAGAAGGCTCAGTTCTCCCCCATTCCTGAACCTTTACAGGACCATCCTGAATGACAAGGGTCTGATACATCTGAAGACAGACAACGAGGAACTCCACAGGTACAGCCTCCATGTAGCTGAATTCAATTCCTGCGAAATTACGACAGCTCTTGCCGACATCAGCGAACCGGGGGCCGTTGACAACACGGTCCTTGAAGAACTCCTTTCGATCCGTACCCATTATGAAAATATCTGGCTCGCAAAAGGAATGAAAATAACATATCTCTGCTTCAGGCTTGAAAAAGACAAAACAATACAGGACCCGTACAGCAGGAAAGATACCCGGGGATGACTTCTTTTCGAGGGTGTATGACCTTGTACGGCTGATCCCGCCCGGGCGTGTGACATCATACGGGGCAATAGCCGCTTACCTGGGCTCTGGCCGCTCAGCCCGAATGGTAGGCTGGGCACTGAACGCCTCCCACTCGCAACCCGGATTCATCCCGGCACACCGCGTTGTGAACAGGAAGGGAATGCTGACAGGGAAACATCATTTCGGCAACTCCACCACAATGCAACAGCTTCTTCAGAACGAAGGACTTATCGTGGAGGACGACCTGGTAATAAACTTCAGGGAAAGATTCTGGGATCCGATGAAAGAACTCGATAATTTTTGAAGTCTCACCGATATTTGGTAAAATTGCAGCTTCTTTGGATTTAATTTAAATAAAAATAATGGTCGCAAAAGAGAGAATTGAGGCAATCCTCAGGAACGTCATCCACCCCGACAGGGGTATTGACATTGTCTCCATGGGAATGGTGGGCGCGATCGAATCTGAGAACGACGGGATAACAATTTCACTCGTCCCTGAAAAATCGAACGATCCCTTCATATCCTCGGTAAGGAGCACAATTGTGAAGGCACTGAAGGAAACTCTCGGTAACGATGCCGTAATAAAGGAAATAAAAGTGATCCCGAAAGTCACTGTCGGAAAACACCATGAAAAACAAAGGGAGATACTTCAGGGCGTCAGTAACATAATTGCAGTCTCATCCGGGAAAGGCGGCGTGGGCAAGACAACTGTGGCCGTTAACCTTTCAATCGCCCTTGCAAGGAAGGGATATTCCGTCGGACTGCTTGATGCGGATGTTTTCGGACCATCTGTTCCGATTATGTTCGAGGAAGTGGACTACAGGCCTGAAGTAATTCGCGAAAACAATACAGACCTTATAATCCCGCTTGTAAAACACGGCGTTAAAGTGCTCTCAACAGGTTTTTTCGTCGATCCTGCCGACGCCGTGATCTGGAGAGGACCCATGGCTTCGAATTTCCTGAAGCAGCTTATAACCCAGGGCGACTGGGGAACACTCGACTTCCTCCTGGTCGACCTGCCTCCCGGCACAAGCGACATCCACCTCACCCTTGTCCAGGAAGTGCCAGTTACAGGAGCCGTTGTTGTTACAACACCCCAGGAAGTCGCACTTGCCGATGCAATAAAGGGAATTGCAATGTTCCGCAGCGAAAAGATAAACGTCCCCGTGCTCGGCCTCATCGAGAACATGTCCTGGTTCACCCCTGCCGAACTGCCTGAAAACAAATACTATATATTCGGAAAGAACGGGGGACGGAAACTTGCCGAACAGATGAATGTCCCACTGCTCGGCGAGATTCCCCTTGTACAGGGCATCTGCGAGGGAAGCGACCTCGGGCAGCCCGTCGCCCTCAATGACAGCATGTCGGGCCTTGCCTTCCTGAATATTGCCGACGAACTCGTCAGGCAGGCCGAAAGGCGCAACAGGGAACAGAGCCCGACGAGAAAACTTGAAATAACAAAGTAAAATTATATACCCGCCCAAATGGAAGAACTTACAAAGATCCGTGATCGTGTTGAGAAGGCCCTGCAGAGGGTAAGACCTTACCTGCAGTCCGACGGGGGCGATATTGCCCTTATAGATGTAACCGAGGACCTCACGGTGAAGGTGCGCCTTAGCGGAGCCTGCCACGGCTGCCCCTTCAGCATGCAGACACTGAAAGCCGGGGTCGAACAGGCAATCCTGAGGGAGGTTCCTGAAATTAAAAAGGTAGTATCGGCCTGAGGAGGCAATCCTGCCAATTTTATTTAACTTTGAAATACTATACTTTCATTTAGTCAGTTATAGTATAAACGGCACTTATTGGCTTCATTCAAAACATTATACAGGCACCTCTGTCTCCCTGGACTTCTGATTATCGCTGCCGGCTGCTCAGTGGAGAAAAACACCGATTCGACGAGGTTTTACCACAGCATGACTGCAAGGTATAACATCTATTTCAACGGCTACGAGAGCTTTAAGGCCGGTCTTAACAAGATTTCGCTTAACTATACCGACGATTTTGCCGAGATACTGAATGTTTTCGAGTTCAGCGATCCCGCGGTGGTGTCAATGGTCTCATCCGACATGGAAGGAGCCGTCCAGAAAGCATCAAAGCTCATTTCGCTTAAATCAATAACAGCAAAACCCGAAATCAAAAGCAGCCGCGAACTGTCGCAGAAAGAAAAGGACCTTCTCGACAGGAAAGAATACAACGAATGGGTCGACGACAGCTATTACCTTATCAGCATGGCCCGGTTCTACATGCACCAGTTCGACGAGGCCAGCGCCCTGTTCAGCTATTGCATCGCCGAGGCCAGTGACCCTGACATCAGGACAGAATCATCGATCTGGCTCGCCCGCGTCTACAGCGAAAAGGAAAATTATACCGAAGCACAGCGCATCCTCAGGGAAATCACGATAGAAGAAAACTCCCCAAAGCGCATAAAGGCCATGTACAATACGACCCAGGCCGATATCTTCGTAAAACAGAAACTCTACGCCGAAGCGATTGACCCCCTCGCGGAAGCGCTTAAACATATCTCCGGAAAGAGAAACAGGTACAGGCTTACATACCTGCTCGCCCAGTTGTGCGGACAGACCGGAAACGGGGCAAGGGCAACAACCCTCTACAGGGATGTTGTAAAAATGAATCCGCCCTACGAGGTTGAATTCAATGCCCGCATAAACATGGCCGGGGTATTCGACGTGAATTCAGGAAACCCTGACGACATCAGGAAAGAACTGCAGAAGATGCTGCGGGACACAAAAAACAAGGATTTCGAGGACCAGATCTACTACGCACTTGGAAACCTGTCGATGAAGGAAGGAAAAGAGGACGAGGCTATTGACTACTATAGTAAATCAGCCCAGGCCGCAACAAGAAACCAGAACCAGAAGGGCCGATCCTTTCTCACCCTTGCAGACTACTATTACTCGGTCCCCGATTATATGAAGGCCGGCATGTATTATGACTCCGCAATATTCTTCATTGAGGAAAGCCACCCCGACTACGAAGCCATAAGCAGCAAGTCGCAGAACCTGAACGCCCTCGTCACACAGCTTGTAACAATCCAGACCGAGGACAGCCTGCAGCGTGTGGCCCTTATGTCGGCCGCTGACAGGAACAAAGTGATTGCAGGCATTATAGAGGAGTTCAATAAGGGCGAAAACACCGGCATAAACACAGAATATGCCGACAGGATAAACCTCGGACAGTACTATGAGAATGAAAGACGCTTCCAGGATAACATAGCCCAGGGCGGCAACTGGTATTTCTATAACCAGGCAGCCCTCTCCTTCGGAAGAACCGAATTCAGGAGGCGCTGGGGCGACAGGAGGCTTGAAGACAACTGGCGCAGGGCGAACAGGGCACGCATTAACCTCGCCCAGATAGCACCGGTAGGAGAGGAAGGAGAAGTCATCCCTGCCGATTCGCTCGACCCCTCGCAAGATCCGCGGAATCCTGAATTCTATATGAAAACCCTGCCAATGAGCGATTCCCTCATGGCAGTGTCAAACGAAAGAATTTCGTTCGCGATGCTGAACGCGGGTATGGCATTTTCCGAAAGGATAAACGACACGCTAAAAGCCGTTGAAATGCTGAACCAGCTTGTTGACCGTTACCCGGGAAATGAAGTTGTTGCGGAAGCGCTGTACCATCTCTACCTCATCACAAAACCTTCGAACAAAATCAAGTCGGAGGCATACAGGCAGAAACTACTCGGGGAATTTCCCTCCAGCGAGTTTGCTGCAATACTATCCGACCCGGAATATTATACAAGGAAACTTGCCGAACAAAAGATTGTATCGGCAAGCTATGAACAGGCATATGCTCTCTACAGCTCCGAAAGGTTTGCCGATGCAATTGCAGCCTCCGATGCCGCCTTGCTTAAATATCCCAAAGACCCCCTGGCACCAAGGTTTATGCTGTTGAAAGCCTATTGCGTGGCCCGGATCAGCGATGAAAGGACATTCAAGGAAGAACTCGGAAAGCTCATTGAAGCCTGGCCCGGAACCGAAGAAAGCAAAAGAGCAGGCGAAATTGTCGCCTTCCTGAACCAGGCCGTGCCTGAACTCAAAATCGAAGAAGACAAGCAGGCGGCAGCAGTTCTCTATACAGCCGATAAAAATGCCCCGCATGTTTTTGCCCTTATTATCACCGACCCCGCATTCAACATTAACCTCGCCACCTTTGACGTTATAAGCTACAATATCGATAACTTTACAAACAAGAACTACAGGACTGAAGGCAGGCTCACCGATAACAAGTACATAATAATTACCGTGTCGGGATTTGCCGACTACGGAGAGGCACTCGGGTACTACCAGGCATTCAATGCAGGCAGCAGGATCAGGAATCCCTCAGGAATAAAAATGTTCAACTTCCTGATAAGCGACGGGAACCTGCTCATCCTTGGCACCGACAGGAAACCTGACGTTTACAGGCTGTTTTTCGAGGAGAACTATCTTAAATGAAAACTGTCAGAATACTCTGGACCGACGATGAGGTGGAAGCACTCAAGCCTCATATCTTCTTCCTCGAAGAAAAAGGATACACTATCGATACGTGCTCAAACGGCAACGATGCAATTGACATGGTAAGGCAGAATCCCTACGATCTTATCTTCCTCGACGAGAACATGCCGGGACTGAGCGGGATCGAAACCCTCAGGCAGATAAGGGAAACAAGGCCCGACATACCCGTTGTGATGATAACCAAAAGCGAGGAGGAAGACCTGATGGAGACTGCAATAGGGTCGGAAATCGCCGATTTCCTCATCAAGCCTGTGAAACCAAAGCAGGTGCTGCTTGCAATAAAAAAAATACTCGACCAGAGGCGCCTCGTAACTGAAAAAACAACAACCGATTACAGGCAGGACTTCAACAGGATAACAGGGCTCATCTCGGCAGCTTCCGGGTACAGCGACTGGACCGATCTGTACAGGAAAATAGTATTCTGGGAAGCTGAACTTGAGAAATCTTCCGATCCCGGCATGAGCGAGATACTCCGCATGCAGGAAAATGAAGCCAACAATTCATTCTCGAAGTTCATAATCAATAACTATCTCTCCTGGCTCTCTCCTTCTGTCAGAGATAAACCTGTCATGTCGCCCACCCTCTTTGCGAGGAAGATCTTTCCCCTCGCCGGCAGCGCCAAAAGCCTCTTCGTGATACTGATCGACAACCTGAGATTCGACCAGTGGAAAACAATAGCTGCAGAACTTGGCGGACTATACAGGCCCGTCGATGAGGACATTTATTTCAGCATCCTTCCCACTGCAACTCAATTCAGCAGGAATTCAATCTTCGCGGGCCTGATGCCGCTGGCTATATCCGAGATGCTTCCAAAGCTCTGGGTAAGCGAGGAGGAGGACGAAGGGAAGAACATCTTCGAGGAGGAACTCTTCAGGCACCAGCTCTCGAGGAATGCACTGAAATACAAATGGTCATACAGCAAGATCACAACCGGCACGGATGGGAAGAAAGTGAATGAAAGAGTCAGGCAGATGCTCGACAACGATATCAACATACTTGTCTACAACTTTGTCGACATGCTCTCGCACGCCCGGACCGAAATGGATGTCATCCGCGATCTTGCAGGCGATGAACCCGCCTACAGGAGCCTCACCAGGTCATGGTTCATACACTCTCCCCTCTACGACCTCCTTAAAATCCTCGCCGCACATCCCGTCAGGGTTGTCTTTACAACTGACCACGGGACAATACGTGTCCAGAACCCTGTCAAGATCGTAGGCGACAGGAAGACATCGGCGAACCTGAGGTATAAAATGGGACGAAACCTCGATTACGATCCCAGGAAGGTGTTCGAGATAACACAACCCGAAAAGGCCGGGCTGCCAAAATCGAATATAAGCTCCAGGTATATATTCGCACTCAACAAGGATTACATAGTTTACCAGAATAATTACAACTACTACGCGGCATATTACAGGGACACCTTCCAGCACGGGGGAATATCGATGCAGGAGGTAATGCTCCCTGTTGCCTGCATGGAACCGGTTTAAAAATGGAAATAATAATCGACAGCCTCGGTGCGCTTCCGCAAGCTGCCAGTACGCTTACAGGCACGCACAACAGTAACAGGATATTTGCGTTTTACGGCTCCATGGGCGCCGGAAAGACTACTTTCATAAAGGCAATCTGCGAATACCTCGGCGCCGAAGACCTCGTAAGCAGCCCTACTTTCACACTAGTAAATGAATACAGGACATCCTCAGGGGAACCGCTGTTCCATATCGACTTCTACAGGATAAGGAACACAACTGAGCTTTTTGACTTCGGGATCGAAGAATACCTCACCGGCGAGTATTACTGCTTCATCGAATGGCCTGAACTGGCGGAGGAAATACTTCCCCCCGGAACTGTAAAGGTGAAAATATCAGTTGAGGAAAACGAGCGGCGCAGAGTCACTGTGACATCTGCAACTCCCTTTGCTCCCTGATTCATTTTTATTTATCTTTGGTGAAATAACCCCTCCTTTATGATGGACGAAAAAGGCAAAAGTGGTAAAGTTAGCTTTGGCAATACCGTATTCATGCCAAAGGAGGAGCAGCTCGAAACTGCCGTCAAGAACAGGCATCTCACTATCGGTATCCCCAGCGATCATAACGACGACGAGAAAAGGGTAGCCCTCACACCCGAATCCGTGAACCTCCTCGTTGAAAGCAATAATGAGGTTATCGTCAAGAAAGGAGCTGGCCTGGGAGCCAAATACACCGATAAGGATTACAGCGAGAACGGGGCTGTTATAAGCGATTCTCCTGCCAGGGTCTACAGCGCCGATGTTGTCATTAAAGTGGCTCCCTTCTCCGAAAAGGAGGTCGATTACCTTAAGGGAAACCAGGTAGTTCTGTCATATCTTAACGTCCTTAAGCTGAGCGAGGAAACCCTCGGCAAGCTTATCAGGAAAAAGGTCACGGCCCTGGCCTTTGAGAAGATCCGCGACAGGCATGGTGTGATGCCTGTGATTGAATCAATGAGCGAAATATGCGGGATTACCTCGGTACTGGTGGCATCGGAATACCTCAGCAACATGCACGGGGGAAAGGGTGTCATGCTCGGCGGAATAACAGGTGTAACTCCCACGGAAGTGATAATAATCGGGGCAAATACAGCCGGCGAATATGCTGCAAGAGCGGCAATAGGACTGGGATCGACAGTTAAGATATTCGACAGTTCCCTCGACAGGCTCAGGCACTTTCAGAACCTTCTCGGACAGCGCCTCCAGACATCAACGTTTCATCCCCAGGTGCTGGCCAAGGCTCTCAGATCGGCAGATGTACTCATCGGGGCGATTGAGCTCGAGGATCTGCGGCCATGGTACTATATCACGGAGGACATGATCAGGAGCATGAAAAAAGGAGCTGTCGTAATTGACCTCAGCATCGACAGGGGAGGTTGTATCGAAACAACCGAATGCAGGGCCCTCAAGGACCCGGTATATGAAAAGCACGGTGTGATACACTTCTCGGCCTGGAATCTTCCTTCAGGGGTTGCCCGCTCAGCATCAATAGCACTCAGCAATATCTTCACTCCCCTTCTTCAGAACATTGCCGACTCGGGAGGCATCACGCATCTGCTTAAAAATGACCCCGGAGTGCGCAACGGCGCTTACCTTTATAACGGAATGCTGACAAACGAAACCCTGGGACAGAAATTCGGAATCCTCTCAAAGGACCTCGACCTCCTAATATCGGCCTTCTGAGGCCTTCATACATACTCAATAACTGCCTTCCTGCCACTTAACTCTATCCTGGCATCGCGGCCTATGTAAACTGACCTGTTGTCGGCTATGTGCCCCGCCGGAAAGCCGAAAAACACAGGGTAACCATAACCTTGTACAGCTGAAAATATTGTCGCCTCAAGCGTTTCCGCCCATGGGATCTTTGTATCTTCCATCCTGTTCATCCCCCCGATCACAAGGGCCGCAAGTCCTTCAAGCTTGCCGGCAAGCCTAAGAGAGGTGAACATCCTGTCGATGTGATAGTAGCTCTCCCCCACATCCTCGAGAAACAGTATCTTTCCCCTGGTGTCAGGTTCCGCAGCCGTACCCATGAGAGC
>JALOMK010000264.1 GCA_025455505.1 Bacteroidales bacterium | reverse complement strand
CAGGCATGGACTGACGGACTCTTTCTCCTGTTTCAAAAAAATATTGTATTGTGTTGTGATTTAATAAAATAAATCAATACCTTTGCAACCCGTTTTTTGAGTTGATTTTAATGCTAAAATAAATTGGATTTATGCCGACAATTCAGCAGTTAGTAAGAAAAGGCAGGAAGAAGCTCATAGACAAGAGCAAGGCTCCGGCTTTGGATTCATGTCCACAGAGAAGAGGTGTATGTGTCCGCGTTTACACAACAACCCCCAAGAAGCCTAATTCAGCGATGAGGAAAGTGGCCAGGGTAAGGCTTACAAACCAGAAAGAGGTAAACGCCTATATTCCCGGGGAGGGTCATAATCTCCAGGAGCACTCCATAGTTCTCATAAGGGGCGGTAGGGTTAAGGATCTTCCTGGTGTCAGATATCATCTCGTAAGGGGTGCTCTTGACACATCAGGAGTCGACGGCCGTACGCAGAGGAGATCGAAATATGGAGCCAAAAGACCTAAGAAGTAACAGTTAAAGGAATAAGATAATGAGAAAGTCAAGACCAAAGAAGAGGATTCTGTTACCGGATCCCAAATACAAAGATCCATATGTAACAAGGTTTGTAAATAATCTTATGTACAGTGGCAAGAAGAACCTTGCCTTTAAAATATTGTACGACTCTCTTGACATTATCGGGGACAAGTTTAAAAACGAGGGCAAGACACCTCTTGAGATTTTCAAGCAGGCACTTGACAATGCCACGCCCCAGGTTGAAGTAAAAGCAAGGAGAGTCGGAGGTGCGACATTCCAGGTACCGATGGAGATAAGGTCGGACAGGAAGGTAAGCATCAGCATGAAAAACATGATACTTTTTGCAAGGAAGAGGACGGGTCATTCGATGGCTGAAAGGCTTGCCGCTGAACTTATGGCAGCCTACAAGCTTGAAGGAGGCGCATACAAGAAAAAAGAGGATACTCACAGGATGGCTGAAGCCAACAAGGCATTCGCCCACTTCAGATTCTGATAGGCAAAGCCGCGAAAAAAGCAGAAATGGACAACAACCTGAAATATACCAGGAACATCGGGATCATGGCTCACATAGATGCCGGTAAGACCACCACAACGGAGAGGATACTCTTCTTTACTGGTCGTACCCATCGCATGGGCGAGGTTCATGACGGCAACGCGCAGATGGACTGGATGGTTCAGGAGCAGGAGCGCGGCATAACAATAACCTCTGCCGCTACAACTACTTACTGGAAATACAGGGGAGAGGATTACAAGATAAATATTATTGACACTCCCGGCCATGTCGACTTCACTGTTGAAGTTGAAAGATCGCTGAGAGTGCTCGACGGGGCTGTTGCAGTGTTCTGCGCAGTCGGAGGCGTTGAGCCCCAGTCAGAGACAGTGTGGAGGCAGGCTGACAAATACGGTGTACCCCGGTTAGCTTTTATAAACAAGATGGACAGGGCAGGAGCCGATTTCTTCAGTGTTGTACAGCAGATACAGGAGAAGCTCGGGGCACACCCGGTACCTGTTCAGATACCTATCGGAGCTGAGGAAAACTTCAACGGGGTCATTGACCTTGTTGACATGAAGGCTGTAGTTTATTACAGCGACCCGGAGACAGTTACCCGTTATGAGATTGAAGAAATACCTGCTGACCTCCTCGATGAGGCAGAAGAGTGGAGAGGGAAACTTGTTGAAGCGGTGGCCGAGGTTGATGACACCCTTCTTGAAAGATATATTGAGGATCATGAGTCGATAACAGGTGACGAGATACTTGTGGCGCTGAGAAAAGCCGCAATACTCGGACTTGCCGTACCGGTGATCTGCGGTGCCTCTTTCAAGAACAAGGGGGTCCAGCGTCTTCTCGACTCCGTAGTTTCGTTCCTTCCTTCACCAATTGACAAGGGCGCCGTATCAGGCCATGACCCAAGGAACGACGAGGTTGTAACACGCGATCCTGATGATGAGCAGCCCCTTGCAGCCCTGGCTTTCAAAATTGCAACTGATCCCTTTGTGGGGCGTCTTGCCTTCCTCAGGATATATTCAGGAGTCCTTAATGCCGGCGATACCGTGCTTAATGTACGCACAGGAAAGAGGGAGCGCATTAACAGGCTGTTCCAGATGCATGCTAATAAGCAGAATCCGAAAGACAGCATTGCTGCCGGGGATATCTGTGCAGGGGTGGGTTTCAAGGATATTAAGACAGGCGATACGCTTTGTGCTATCAACAAGCCTGTTCTGCTTGAATCGATGGATTTCCCGGAACCGGTAATAGGCATTGCGATAGAACCAAAGACCCAGGCCGATGTAGACAAGCTCGGAATTGCCCTGAACAAGCTTGCCGAAGAGGATCCCACATTCCAGGTTAAAACCGATCCCGACAGCGGGCAGACTGTAATAAGCGGGATGGGCGAGCTTCATCTTGACATACTCATCGACAGGCTCAGGAGGGAATTCAAAGTGGAGTGCAACCAGGGGGCACCACAGGTGGCATATAAGGAAGCAGTAACCGTAAGCGGCGAGTTCAGGGAGGTATTCAAAAAGCAGACAGGCGGAAAAGGCAAGTTTGCTGACATGACTTTCGAGATGATGCCAGCAGATGAAGGTGTAAGAGGACTGCAGTTCATTAATGATATTAAGGGCGGACATATTCCAAAGGAATACATTCCGTCGATCGAGAAGGGTTTCAGGGAGGCGATGGTCAACGGACCAATGGCCGGTTTCCCTCTCGACAGTTTAAAGATAGTACTGAAAGACGGTTCGTACCATCCGGTTGACTCCGATGCTCTTTCATTTGAGATTGCCGCCAAACAGGCCTTCAGGAAGTTTGCAGGGAAATGCTCGCCTGTTATCCTGGAACCTATCATGTCGACAGAAGTGGTTACTCCCGAGGAGTATGTCGGCGATGTTATCGGCGATTTCAACAGAAGAAGGGGCAGGGTGGAAGGTATGGAATCGAAAGCAGGCGCAAGGGTCATCAAGGCAAAAGTACCTCTGGCCGAGAAGTTCGGTTATGTCACAGTACTCCGGACCCTTACCTCCGGGCGTGCGACATCCACAATGGAATTTTCGCACTACGAAAAGGTACCTGCAGAGATATCAAACAGGATTGTTGAAGTAACTAAAGGAAAAATTCTTTAAAAATGAGTCAGAAAATCAGAATCAAGCTGAAATCTTACGATCATAACCTCGTGGACAAGTCCGCTGAGAAGATCGTTAAGACAGTAAAGTCAACAGGAGCAGTTGTGAGCGGTCCGATTCCGCTTCCGACACACAAGAAGATCTATACGGTTCTCCGTTCGCCCTTTGTTAACAAAAAGGCAAGGGAACAATTCCAGCTGTCGTCATATAAAAGGCTGCTCGACATTTACAGTTCAACGCCAAAAACAATTGATGCTCTTATGAAGCTCGAGCTTCCGAGCGGCGTTGAGGTTGAAATTAAAGTGTGAAACCAGTAAAGCTATACAGAAATGCAGGGATTAATTGGTAAAAAGGTTGGAATGACCTCCATTTTCGATGAGAATGGAAAGAACATTCCGTGTACGGTTCTGCAGGCCGGTCCGTGTGTTGTCACACAGATAAAGACAAAGGAAAAGGACGGCTACTTTGCCGTACAGCTTGGCTTTGATGAGAAAAAGGAGAAGCACACCACTAAGGCTGAATTAGGTCACTTCAGGAAAGTAAACACGACACCCAAGAGGAAACTTGTCGAATTTACAGGATTTGATGAAGGTCAGGTTAAGGAGGGAGAAGTGCTTACAGCAGCTTTGTTCGAAACAGATAGCATTGTTGACGTCAGAGGCTGGTCAAAGGGAAAAGGATTCCAGGGTGTCGTTAAGCGCCATGGATTCGGCGGCGTTGGCGGCCAGACCCATGGACAGCACAACAGGGGCAGGGCGCCTGGTTCACTCGGTGCATCATCATTCCCTTCAAGGGTTCTCCCGGGAATGAGGATGGCAGGCCGCACAGGGAACGAAAAGGTGATGTCGATGGACCTTTAGGTTGTTAAGTTAATGGCCGAAAAGGATATAATTATAGTGAAGGGATCAGTTCCTGGTCCGAAAGGTGGATACGTAATAATTACAAAATAATGGAATTAGCTATTCTTAATACGAGCGGTAAGGAAACCGGAAGAAAGGTGAATCTGGATGATTCAATTT
>JALOMK010000263.1 GCA_025455505.1 Bacteroidales bacterium | reverse complement strand
TCGGAGACAATGAAGAACTTGTTTACAGGCTGCCAAACCAATACATCCTCGGTTACTTCGACAACACAACATCGCGTTTCAATAAAAATCCAGGATGGAAACCGGAATATCTGAACCCTGATAAAATTCCTCATAAACATCAATAATAATGAAAATTACAAAACATTTTATCCTGCCTTTAATTCTTATACTACTAACAACCAGGGCACTGCCCCAGGCACCATATGGCGATTACAAGGCTTTTTCAGCAAGAATAGAGTCTCTCCAGGGGAAGTATCCCGGGCTGTGCGCAGTTTCTGTGCTTACAAAGACAAGCGGGGGCAAAAACGTGTATGCAATCGCAATAGGACCCGGCAACAGGGATAATAAACCTGCAATTGCAATCCTGGGAGGAGTGGAAGGACAATATATAGCAGGACGCGAACTTGCGCTCGGAATAGCTGAGCGCCTTCTTGAAGAGGCTGGCAATGCTGAAACAAAAGCCCTCCTGGCGAAAATAACATTTTATGTCCTTCCGGATATGAGTCCCGACGCCTCCGAACAGTTCTTCAGCAGCCTTAAATACGAGAGGACCCTGAATGCGAGGGCAACAGATGACGACAGGGATTTCAGGACTGATGAGGATCCGTATGAGGATCTCAATAACGATGGCTTCATAACCCTTGTCAGGATCAGCGATCCGACAGGAAACTACATTGAAAGTGATGAAGATAAAAGGGTAATGGTTCCTGCCGACCTCTCAAAGGGTGAAACCGGTAAATACAGGATCATCACGGAGGGCATTGACAACGACAGGGATGAAGAGTTCAATGAAGACGGCCCCGGCGGCGTTATTTTCAACAGGAACTTCACTTACAATTTTGAAGAGTACGGACTTAATTCCGGCATTCATGCAGTATCGGAGCCGGAGACAAAGGCAGTTGCTGATTTCCTCTACGACCACTTCAACATTTACATGACAATGGCTTTCGGGCCTCAGGATAACCTTGGTCAGCCAATGAAAGCCCAGGAACGTCAGTCTCCGGCACAGTCAACAGGCCAGGCAGGAAGCAGAGGAATGGGAATGCAGACAGGCGACAGGAGGCTTAGCTCGATAACAAAATCGGACGAGACAATTAACAAGCTTTTATCTGACAGGTACCACGAGATTACCGGTGTAAAAGGAGCTCCTCCATCAAAGAGCGTCCCCGGGAACTTCATGGAATGGTCATATTTTCATTACGGCAGGTATAGCTTCAGCACACCGGCATGGTGGATTCAGTCGGAGAAAATAAAGAACAGCGAAGCAGCATTCCTGAAATATGCCGAAAGAAAGGAACTTAAAGACGTCTTTGTAGAATGGACAGAAATTAAACATCCGGATTTCCCGGATAAAAAAGCCGAAACAGGGGGCCTGAAACCGTTTGCAATGATAGTCCCGCCCGCTGACACACTCAGCTACCTTGTTGAAGCCAACTATAAATTCATTGCAGCTGCAGCGAAGATGCACCCTGAGCTTGAATTCACTGATCTGAAAGTGGAGAATGCCGGTGAAAACCTGTTCAGGATCACACTAAAGGTACATAACAAGGGAGTATTCGCCACCTGCGCAGAGTCAGGGAACAATAACATGTGGACACGCATAATGAGAATTTCGCTTGACCTTCAGTCCGGACAAAAACTAATCAGCGGCCAGAAGGTTCAGCGCATCAGGCGTCTTGAAGGTAATGACTCCGAGGAATTCAGCTGGCTTTTGTCAGGGAAGGGCTCTGCAACAATCAATGCCGGCGCCCTGAACACCGGAACCATAAGCACATCAATTAACCTGAAATAGAACAAGCTACGAAGATGAAAAATATAAAACTGCATTCAATACTGGCAAGCCTCCTTCTTACTATTTCAATTACATGCGGCGGGCAGAATGAGGAGTTCTTTTTCAAAGCTGCAGGATCGCCTTCGAATCCCCGCGTACAAGCCTCCTGGAATAAATATTATACAAACCAGGGGATCGCGGATCTCTGTTCACGGCTCGTTAAAGCCTATCCTGACCTTGTCTCTTCAGAAGTTATCGGAAAGTCAGTGGAAGGAAGGGACATCCTTGTGCTGACTGTATCTGACAAAAAAGCAAAGGACCCGTCGCTCAAACCAGGTTTCTGGATTGACGGCAACATTCATTCAATCGAACTCCAGGGAACCGAGATGGCTCTTTACACTGCCTGGTACCTTTGCGAAATGTATGACGAAAATACTTTTATAAAGAATCTTCTTGCCACACGTACGTTCTACATCGCTCCGACAATAAATCCCGACGGAAGGGAATACTTTACTTCCAAAACAGTTCCCCCGCGTTCAGGGCTGGCTCCAAGGGACAACGACAGGGACGGCCTCATCGATGAGGACGGGACAGACGACCTCAACGGCGACAATGAAATAAGCCAGATGAGAAGGAGGAACCCTGCAGGCCAGATGAAAACCGATCCAAAAGATCCCAGGAGGATGATACGAACAGAACCGGGAGAAGCCGGTGAATTTGAAATCCTTGGCAGCGAAGGCATTGACAATGACGGCGACGGACTTATCAACGAGGACGGCCCCGGTAGCTATGACGGCAACCGTGACTGGGGATTCAACTGGGAACCTAATTTCATCCAGAGCGGGGCCGACAAGTATCCTTTCACATTTCCGGAAAACCAGGCTGTACGTGATTTCGTGATTAAGCACAGGAATATAGCCGCATCACAGAGCTTTCATAACTCAGGGGGGATGATCCTGAGGGGGCCGTCAATTGCAGGAGGCGGGGCAGAGTCATACAGCCGGGCTGACGATGAGGCAATAAATGCGATCGGAAAAACAGGAGAGAAGATAATCCCGGGATATAAGCTGCTCACAATCTGGAAGGACATGTACACCGTTTGGGGCGGCGAACTTGACTGGATGCATGGTGGCATGGGATGTTTCGTATATTCAAATGAGCTATGGACACCCTACCTGATGTTTTATGATTCGACTAACAACGACCAGTATGAATTCGACAGGCTCCTTCTTTTCGAGGACGCCTTCATACCATGGAAAAAAGCTGTTCATCCCCAGTATGGCGAGATTGAAATAGGAGGTTTCAGGAAGAACTTCGGCCGCCTGCATCCGGGCTTCCTGCTTGAAACTGATGCCCACAGGAATTCTGCCTTCTGCATCTACAATGCATGGCAGCTTCCGGAACTTGAAATAAGCAGCATAAGCTCAAGGAAAATAGACGGAGGACTGACAGAGATAACCGCCACAATAGAAAACAAGAGGATGCTGCCCACCCATTCGGCAAGTAATCTGAAATTCAGGATTGATCCTCCTGACATCGTATCAATTGAAGGAGTAAAGGTGCTTGCCGGGATGGTTGTGGAAGATATGCTCACCGGCAGGTGCATGGAACAGAAACTGAATCCTGACAGGGTCGAACTGGAAAACATCCCGGGATACTCAAAGGTATATGTCAGGTGGATTGTAAAGGGTGAAGGGAAATACACTGTAAGTGTGAAAAGCACCAAAGGAGGCACTGCGACAGCCTCTAAGATTCCTTAAAACATATTCCTTAACCACCGGCTTCAGCCGGTGGGAAAAGAGGCTGGCCCGGGTTACCTGGCCAGCCTCTTTGATCGATGGAATGAAAACTAATAGGTCTGAAGAGATATTTTGAAGTAACCTGTAGCCTTGGTTGAAGACACCTGGAATTTCCATTCCCCCGTTTTATCCTGGTTTTCAGTCTCCGAGATATTGAAGGATTTTCTCCAGTTAAGGTTACCGAATTCGTCGATAACGATATCTGAATAGGTTTTGCCATTTGGCATCACTATTTTGATCCTTATTTCGCCTGCTTTGCAGTCGCCATTGACAGACATCAGTACATTTTTTACTGTCTTCTCAACATCAAATGAATATTCACGGGAGAAGGAGTTTTCCTTCACTGACCTTGAAAAGTCCCATGTAGTGCGTTCGCTGTCGCCTGCATGACCATAAGAGTACCAGTCAACGCCAGGGGTAAACACATAAGGCTCTCCGATATTGAATGATCTCCCTCCCCTCCTGTCGCCGTAAATCCTCACGATGTTCTCAGGACCGCCTTCAGACTGAATGTCAATCTGAAGATCCTTCATCTTCTCCTGAATCTCAATCTGCTGTTTCCTGAATTC
>JALOMK010000262.1 GCA_025455505.1 Bacteroidales bacterium | reverse complement strand
AGGAGCCTGCCTTTGTTGGCGAGCCTGGCTTCCGCATCCTGCAGGTTCAGTTTTTCGATATCAAGCTGCGATTTCTGTGCATTAAACTGGCTCCTCAGCTGCGAGGCCCTTATCAGTTCAAGCTCGTCATCGAGCCTCACGACAGGTTCATCCTTTTTAACACTGTCGCCGTCGTTTTTGTATATCTCCTTAACCACACCGCCTGTTGAAGCCGCGAGGCTTGTAATTTCATTCTCGGGTTCGATCTTTCCGACACCTACAACCTGCGATACACTGACGAGTGCACTGTTTACAGGCAGGGACGACATCGGGGTGGTTTTGCCTGCATCATCGTTTCCGCCACAGGCTGTTATAAGTAATGGCATTAATGCCAGGTAGATTTTCAGGTTCATATTGTTATTATTTTTAGTGTGTTACTTATCCTGTTATTAATTATGAAATATGTCTTCTTCTGAGGGTTTGTCCGAGGCCACCCCGTTATTCACATAAACTATCCTGTCGGCGAAGGGTCTGAGCCTGAGGTCGTGAGTGACTACGATAACAGCTTTCCCGGAATCGGACAGCATTTTAAGTTCCTCCATCACTATCGCGACGCTTTTAATATCGAGAGAAGCCGTGGGTTCATCGCAGAGCATCATGAGCGGATCCGTAACCAGCGCCCGTGCTATTGCAACCCTCTGCTGCTGTCCGCCGCTGAGGTTTTTGGGCAGGCTCTTAACCCTGTCTTCCATGCTCACCTTGCTGAGCGCATCCTCAGCCCTCAGCCTGGCGTCCTTTGAGCTTACGCCCGCGAGCCGCAGCGGATGCATTACGTTTTCAAGCACATTGAGCGGTGCGAGAAGGTTGAAGCTCTGAAATACAAAGCCTATATTCTTAAGCCTGACCGATGCAAGCTCCCTGTCGTTCAGATTATTCACCTGGCGATTATTGATATAGACATCGCCTGTGGTGGGAAATATTACACAGCCCAGCAGGGAAAGAAGAGTTGTTTTTCCCGAGCCGGACGGGCCTATTATGAGTGTAAGTTCATTTTTCATGAAGTCGAAAGTCGTAGGCTGAAGGGCAGTGATCACTGTGTCGCCCGTCCTGTATTCCTTGCTTGCTCCTTTTATGCTGGCTGCAATTTCCATGTCTGTTGAGTTAAATCGACAGTTAAACAATATATGTACGTAATTGTTCGAATGACTGAATTTTTAATACGGTATTGAACTATTTTATAAAAGTATTGTTCGTATTGTTAAAGGATTGGCAAAATGAAGAAGAGTGAAATACTTACCGCGATAATTTCTCATTTCTTCGCGTTCGACGAAGAAAGGGGAAACAAGGAGCAATACCAGATAGAAGATTTTATCGGATACCTCAGCGGGAAGTCAGCAAGCAGGGACATGGCGATGAGAGAAATCGCGGGAGACAAACAAGGTTTTCTGATGGATAAATATGACAATGCCACCAGAGATATAGCAGTGCTTATAACCCTCATGAACCACTATGCAAAATGGTACATTAAGAAAGTATTGAAGGACAGCAGTCTGCAGACGCCGGATGAGTTTTCATTCCTTATCACGCTGATGACATATGACAGTTTAAGCAAGAGCGAGCTGATAACTAAGCAGGTAATGGAGAAGACATCCGGAACCGAGATAATACGGCGGCTTGTCAGGAGAGGGTTAATGGTTGAAACAGCTGATGACAGGGACAGGAGGAGCAAGCGGGTTTCAATTTCGGCAGCGGGAAGAGAAGAAATTCTCAGGCTGCTCCCCCGGATGGGAAAGGTGACAGACATCGTAGTCGGGAACCTTAATCCTGAAGAGATCAACACACTGGCCTACCTGCTTAAAAAGCTCGATTACTTTCACAACAACATATACCTCAACAAAAAAGGGGCATCATTTAGTGACATAGTTCTAGGAATCAAGGGGACTACGGCATAAGGACGAACGGCGAAAGACGTACGACGAACGGCAAACGGGGCCGAGCGTTAATAAAACACCCGGTGGGTGTTTTTAGAGAGGAGCCAGACTGCAGGGGTGGCTGACGACTAACGGCAAAAGGCGTGGGGTTTGAGGTATGCGGTTTGCGGAAAACACCGATTTATAATCCTGTAAATGTACCACTTACGATAATTTTTCAATATATTTAAAATATAATTCCGGGCAATTCGTCTTAGGATGTAAACGATCAGATGTCATGAGTCCGAAGGAGTCCGAAAAGATAGAAAATGCCTATCGCAGCGAGCGGAAGAAGCTGCTCGGCTACATAGGCAGGCGCATACCGGACAGGATTGGATTATATGACATGAAAACAAGAAATGTATTCAAGTACATCGGGTTCGGAATACTTGGTATAGGATTTATAATCGGTGTGGTCTTTGGTGTCCAGGCCCTGTGGAACTGGCTAATACCTGACCTCTTTAACGGTCCTGAAATAACCTACTGGCAGACTGTCGGTCTGTTCATACTGTCCAAGATCCTGCTTACCGGGGTGGCTCCCGGCTCAAGGCATGACAAGGACAGCAAGTGGAGGAAGAAATACCAGGAGAGATGCAGGGAGCAGGAAGACAAGGTGCAGGAAACCGGAACAGTTACAGCCTAAAAGGCGAGATTATGGAAATGGCTGCACGGCTTATAGTGCAGCCATTTTTTATATCCCTTATAATCAGAAAAATTCAGTAAGAAGCTCAGGAAAGCAATCAAGCAATCCTGCCAGGCGGTGCCTGTTGCGGGCTATGAACCTGTAAACGCCATCGCGGATAAATGGCGGTACAACAATGAATATGAACAGGATCCTCCACAGGCCTCCCAGGTCCTTCAGGATGTGCAGGGCGGCAGAGGATCGCAGGTAATGCTTATCAGCCCTTTTATAGACAACAGTCCCGTTTTCTGACACAGGCAGCCCGGCAACGCGAAGAATGCTCTTAGCTTCTTCATTCTGCAGGGGTATATATGTGAAAATCCCTCTCCGGTCGTGTCGTCTGATGAACTTCACAACACCTGAGCAGAAGCTGCATTCCCCGTCATATACGATAACTCTGTCCATGTAACAGTAACAAGTACATGGCAATTATAGTTTAGAGTAGGATGTGTGGGGTATGCGGTATGCGGCGTGGGGCATGCGGTATGCCTGGATTTTCCCCTACCGGGAGGGGACAGGGGTGGGTAAGAAAAGGCAAAAGACGAACGGCTTAAAGGCGTCAGGGCGAAGGTATGAATTCCCCGGATTCGATTGCTTTTGTGAGCTCGTTCAGCAGCCGGACCATGGGGGCGCCGTCGATTACATCATGATCGACAAGTATAGTCATGTTAAGGATATCCCTGACCTTCACTTCCTTATCGACAACAACAGGCTTCTGCAGCACCGAGCCCACACCGAAGGATACAGGGTGCACCGACTTGTGAATGAACCAGCCGTTTATCCTGCCAGCCATTCCTATTGATGTGACTACCGCATTCCCCATCTTCCTGTATGCAAAGGCCGGGGATCCCAGCATGATGCGCCATACAAGCCTCCTGAGGAAGCCTGGCAGCAAATAATATAATCCTTCAGAAAATGTGGTATCCCTTTTCAGCACCATGCTTTTCCCGGTCAGTTCCTGTCGCTTTGCGTCCTCTATCTCTGCCGTTATCTGCTCTGCGCTTTTTTCGCCAGCCTTTTCGATTACAAGGGGTATGGGAACCTTTTTGCCCCCGATATTCTTCTCAACAAGAATTGATATGTTAATGTCCTTGTAAACAACAAGCTTACCCTTGCCCTGCCTGTAGGCGGCCGCCTCGGGATATTGCTTCAGTACCGACCCGATGACCTTTACGAGCCAGCCGTTGAAGGATATGTTTATGCCCTGTTTCCTGAGATCCTGGAGCTTCTTCCTGCTGCCTGTGACATCAAATTCGAGCAGTCCTGCCACATGGTGCTTCTCAAGTCCTATCGAAAAAATATCAAAGGTAGCTATCCTCGACCGGGGAATCTTTTGAATTGAAAAAGGACTATCCATGTGGTTTGATTAATGATTTTATACCCTGTTATTGTCTGCAGGCTTCATGAATGTCCTGAAGCAAACAAGGAACGTTATTAAGGCAAGTGCGGAAAGGATATAGGTCGAAAGGTGCCCGAATGCCTTGCTTTTCTCCGCGGCAGGGAGTACCGAAGGGAGAATGTAAGCGCTGACATAATTGATCATTGTGTGAAATACAAGAGCCAGCAGCAGGCTGCCGCCCGATTTGAGCCACAGCAGGGTGAACAGGAAGGACATGGCCAGCACCGAGAGTGCGAAATACAATATGGAGCCTCCCTCCTGGGCGGCACCCTCGAGCCAGAAAAGCGGAATGTGCCAGAGGAGCCAGATGGCTGCCACCAACAGGCTGGCAACAGCAGGGCTGAACCTCTTCGTCAGTTCCGGAAGGAGAAAACCCCTCCAGCCCGGCTCCTCGCCCAACGGACCACCAACAATGGCTATCACAACAAACCAAAGCAGCAGCTCACCCGCGCCGGGCAGCTTCTCGAATTTAATGATTGAGGGATCGGTAAAATTCTGAACTGCAATAGTCAGACCATATACAATCACTATGAAAAAAATTGCAAAAGCCCAGGTCTGGGGCGAGCTCTTCCAGGCTGCCAGCGACCTGGCAAGAGCCTTAAGTCCGGGCTTGCCGCTGACAAATGCCGTTACAATAACTGCACCCACTGCAGGTCCGAAGGACCCGAGGAAATTCGTCGGGAACTTAAAGGGCAGGAGTCCCCTGGCCGACAGTATCATCAGAAGCCAGAGAGTCCAGGAATAGAGAAGAGTAAAAAATATGAACGAAATTACCGGATAATGACGGATAAGCTTATTCATGTCTGCATTGTCGAATTACGTTACACAGATATTAATATCAGGCTGATAAACAAAGTTAAAATTATCCTTAAGACACAGATTTCAGGGTGAGAAATATTTTTTCGTACCTTAGAGAACTTTTTTAACACCCCGGTTTTGTTACTGAAATGAAACCTGATTAATAACCAGAAATTTATAAAATGCGAAAAATAATATTCCCTTTACTTGTGCTTGCGATAAGCCTGTCAGGCACCCATGGATTTTCACAGGCCAGTAACCAGGCTGCACCCGATACAGCATTACTTGGCTTGCCGGGTGATAACCTGGACCTCTTTGCGGTGCTGAACATATTCCAGAAGTCAAAGACAATAGAAGAATTCGAGAAGACCCTGAACCTCCAGGAAACCGGGGTCAACAACCTCGATCTTGATCTCGACAACAAAGTCGACTTCATAAAGGTTGTCACGAAGCAGGACGGCACAGATTTCACCTTTATCCTGCAGGTTGCAGTAAATGAAAAAGAGACACAGGATGTTGCCGTCATCCTCGTATCGAAGGACAAGGACGGAAAAGTTACGATGCAGATAGTTGGCGATGAGTCCCTTTATGGCAAGAACTATGTTGTTGAACCACAAACTGCACCCACTCCTTCAGTCACTGCAAACCCGGCATATACCGGTTCCGACCCGGTAACTGTAAATGTTCCGGCTTCGACGACTGTAGTGGTTGTCGAATCAACACCGGTAGTCCAGTACGTTTATTCGCCTGCCTATGTTCCATATTACCCGCCTTACTATTACGGGTATTATCCGCCCTATTTTGCAGCTTTCACCGTTATGGCAATAGGAGCCTATCATCATAGCTGTTATCACCACCATTATGGCTATCACGGAGGCTATGGCGGCACGGTGGTTATTCATAATGATATCAACTTCAATAATTACAACAACTCGCGAAGGACCTCCAACACCGTGAATAATAACATGCAGAGAGGGAATTACAATACGTCCGGGCGCGGTACTGCCTCGACTCGTCCGTCGACGGGATCAGGTGTATCCTCCCGTCCTTCGACCGGGAACGTTGCTTCCACACGCCCCTCGACAGGGACAGGCGCTTCGACTCGTCCCTCGACAGGTACAGGCGCCTCGACCCGTCCGTCAACAGGCTCCGGTGCATCCACGCGCCCATCGACAGGCACCAGTGCATCCACACGCCCATCGACAGGAACTTCTGCAAGCACACGTCCGTCGACGGGAACATCGGCTTCGACACGACAGTCATCATCGGTGACAAGACCGACTTCCTCGGCATCGCGGTCGAATTACTCCTCGGCTTCACGCTCGATGTCGTCGTCGCGCTCCATGGGAGGCGGAGGCGGAGGAAGGAGAAGGTAGAAAACCCGGCCGGCGCGGTTTATTCCACGGGCATGTCGGAGGCGCTCATGTCCCTGATGCAAACATACTTGCCGTCCCTCTTTTCGAAGAGGCTCATGTAATTCCCGGTGTTGATGGCTGTGCCTGTAGAGTCCACAACGCTGTAGGAACCTATTTCCAGGACCATATTCCCGTCTTTCGCCACAAAAACCTCATTGGTTTTAAAGGAGATTTTATTTGATGATGAAAGCACATCAGACTGAAGAAACGCGGCTCTTTCATCCTTGCCCCGGATGGGAGGCCTGTTCTGATAGAATGTTATCGCATCATCGGCATAATAGCCTATGCTCTTCAGTTCTCCCGAGTTATAAAGCGCTGCAAATTCATCCTCCCTGGCCTGGATCTCCATCTTCACTTTTTCCTTGTCAACAGGGGGAAGTTCTTCTTTCTTCGGCGAACAGGATGCCAGTACAGACAACAGGTATAACGATAAAAATACCCTTGTAATTCTTTCTTTCATGTCAATCGGTATTTGGTGGAAGTTATTCATTTCGCGTGGATGGCTAAATTAATAAATTATTGGGAGAGCATGAAATTTTCCGCGTCTTCCGGAGACAGTGGCGGCTTGCAGGAAGTGGCGGCTTACAGGATATCCCGGGTGGCAGGCAATGCATGATTGACCTTCCGGAAACTTACTGTTTTGAAATATTTCACTAACTTTCATATCTTAACAGTCACATTATCAAAACAAGATCACAACCATGAAAATCAGATCATTATTCCTTTTTGCCGCCCTTCTCATTTCTGCAGGCTCATTCTGTCAGAACAGCGGCAGCCCGGTAACCGAAATGCTGTTGTCGTCATATTCCGAGAGGGCATACTCGAATGTGCCGGTCACCGACCAGCAACTCGACATCATACTTAAATGCGGCATCAAATCGCCAAGCTCAAGAAACATGCAGCCATGGAAGTTTACCGTGATACGCGATGAGGCCTCAGTGAAGGAGATAATAAAGGAAGCGCTCCCCGGAAACGTACTGATAGTTATCTCGGGAGTTGAGTCGCAGACAGGAACAACACCCGATTTCGACTGCGGGCTGGCTACACAGAATATGTTCGTTGCAGCCCACGGGCTTGGCCTTGGAGCAAGGATCTACGGAAGTCCTGTTGCAACTGTAGCAAAAAACAGGGAGGCATACCAGATACCTGCCGGCTTCAAGCCTGTTATAGTGCTAAGGATTGGCAACGTCGACAAGACAGTTGACGCTGTTTCAGCAGCAAGCCCGAGGAAGGCGCATGACGAAGTTGTGAACTATAAAAAATAGACGCATGGTATTCCCCTCCCGGAGGGGGCCGGGGGTGGGTAAGTCGAGGCGTAAAGGCGCAGGGGCGTAAAGGCAAATAGTCACAGGGCAAAAAATTACTTATAGTTACAGAAAAGAAAACATCATATTATGAGGAAAATTACTGTTTTATTATTGTTTTTTGCCGGTGTCTGCAGCGCCGCCCTGGCACAAAAAAATGAACCCCTCATGTTCAGGCCTCCCTCAGTGCCTCTCGTAACACATGATCCTTACTTCAGCATATGGTCGCCGGCCGACAGGCTCACCGACATGGAGACTGTCCACTGGACAGGAGCCAGGAACCCTCTGCACAGCATGCTTAGGGTCGACGGTAAGACATACAGGCTGATGGGTGCCAGCCCTTCGTATGCCGAACCCATGAAGCAGACGGGACTGATGGTGCTTCCCACAACCACAACATACGAATTCGGCAACGGCAGCGTGAAGGTTTCGATGATCTTTACCTCTCCCCTGCTTGCCGGGGACATCGAAGCGCTCTCCCGCCCTGTCACCTATGTGACCTGGAAAGTTGAAGCTGCCGATGGCAAAAGCCACGACATAGAACTCTATTTTGACTGCGGTTCGGAACTTGCAGTAAATACAAATGAGCAGTCAGTAAGCTGGGAGCAACCTGCAATAAACGGACTGCGCGCCGGAAAGATTGGCAATCCAGAACAGAAATACCTCAACAGGTCAGGCGACAATATTCGTATCGACTGGGGCTATGCCTGGCTTGCAGTGCCCGGATCGCAGAACCCCGCCTTCTCTGTTGCAACAAGGAAAGCCCTCCTCGACGGTTTCGCAAGGGAAGGAAAGCTCCCCGAAACCCTGGCCTCAGCAGAACCGGTGAGGGTACGCGACGGATCAGTATCGATGGCTGCGATGTGGAATCTCGGGAAAACAGGACAGGCTCCTCTCAGCGCCTGGGCAATGGTGGCTTACGAC
>JALOMK010000261.1 GCA_025455505.1 Bacteroidales bacterium | reverse complement strand
GAGCCCTCCTCTGGAAATACATCAGAAAGATAAAAAGCCTGACTACCCTGTACCGCTCGGTACAATCAGGGCGTTTTTCGGGGAGTATTACATGACATTTACACAGCAACTCGAAACAGTCCAGCCAGTTGATATCCATTCAAATGTGTACCTGTATGGATATCAGGATTCTCACCAGATTAACATGCTCAGGGCTGACGCGAATTCAGTCCTTGAGATTTACATCAACGGCTATCCGCTCGATTCATTGCCGCTGAACATACCACTTCCCGAAGTTTATGGAAAATACCCCACGATACAATATCACCCAAGAAAGCAGAGTAACTGGGGCGACCCGGATTACTATTCGCTCGGATATTATATTAAGAAAGTTGAGTTCATATTTACTGATAAGACTGATGATGTACTCACAGGCACTTTTGACGGGGTGCTTGTCTCCTCAACAGGCGCCCAGATTCCTCTGACAGAAGGGGAATTTAAGATAAAGGTCTTCAGGAAGAAGTTTTACGGACTGTAAGATAAGATTATGAATCGGAGCCTGTTTTCCGGCGATTATAATTGCCAGACCTGCTGCATAAAATAATGGGAAATCAAATTTGATAAAATTCCGTTTTGACACTGGATAGCATTGGCGTTTATAAAGAATTAAGCATCAGGAATATTGGATTAAACGCTTATTACCCTGCATACATAACCGTAAGGTGGTAACCAGGAAGCCATTGCGTCGGCATCAGAAAAAGTCCTGAATACTTTTTCTGGGTTTGCTTATCCTTTGGGCGGCGATGGGAGTGGGCGAATTGAATGACTAGATCGGCATGATGCTTTCTGATTTATGACAGGGCTTTCTTTGTTTTCTTCCAATGTTGAATGTATTTTTATGAGGTTATAATTTTTAATATGCACTTATATGAAAAAGTATTGCGGAATAATTTTCCTCTTACTCATTTTGCCTTACGGCCTGTCGGCCCAGCAGGCACTTTTCGGTGGCAATAATATTGTATCACCCGAGATCAATCCCGATAAAACGGTTACTTTCCGTTTTGTTGCTCCTGACGC
Source organism: Bacteroidales bacterium (assembly GCA_025455505.1). Taxonomy (GTDB): domain Bacteria; phylum Bacteroidota; class Bacteroidia; order Bacteroidales; family VadinHA17; genus LD21. The sequence continues at coordinate 3,626 of JALOMK010000261.1, read as the reverse complement.
TAAGGAAGTGAAAGTATCAGGTGATTTTCTTCCGGCAAATGGATACCAGCCCGGATCGGCGCCAATGACAAAAGGAGAGAAGGGCATCTGGAGTTACACAACTGCAGTTCTGCCTTCGGAGCTTTACGCTTATTTCTTCATTGTCGATGGTGTGCGCAACTACGACCCCAACAACGTGTACCTTGTAAGGGACGTTGCAACGGTTACAAATATATTTATTGTAGAAGGAGGACAGGCAAATCTTTACAAGGTTAACAAGGTGCCACACGGCACCGTCGCCCGGCGCTGGTACGATTCGCCGGCTACAGGACTTACGAGAAGGATCACAGTCTACACTCCCCCGGGATATGAGACAAGCAATAATAATTACCCTGTCCTTTATCTTCTTCACGGCATGGGAGGCGATGAGGAGGCCTGGATAAACCTTGGCAGGACTGCCCAGATACTCGATAACCTGATAGCAGCCGGCAAGGCACTGCCGATGATAGTCGCGATGCCAAACGGTAACGTGGTCCAGAGCGCGGCACCAGGTGAGTCGGACCTCGGTTTCTACAAGCCAACGATGCAGCTTCCCAATACAATGGACGGCAGGATGGAGGAATCCTTCCCCGATGTGATCAAATTCGTTGAGAGCAGTTACCGGGTTCAGAAAAACAAAGCCGGCAGGGCTATCGCAGGTCTTTCAATGGGTGGGTTTCACTCGCTTCATATATCGCGTTATTACCCGGGAACCTTTGACTATATCGGGCTTTTCTCCCCGGCTATTTCTCCAGACAGAAATGCAAAATCAAAGGTATACGACAACATCGACGCTACGCTTGAGATCCAGTATAAATCTGGTTACAAGCTTTACTGGATAGCCATTGGGAAAACTGATTTTCTTTACAAACAGGTGTCGGATTACAGGGCAAAGCTCGACGGATTAAAATTGCCATATACATACAGGGAAAGCGAAGGAGGGCACATCTGGCTTAACTGGAGAATATACCTCGGAGAATTCGTGCCAATGCTCTTCAGATAGATACTGCAAAATATTCCCGGGACCAGGCTGCAACATTCGGGCGGCTGGATCGTCTTTGAGGTGTAACTAACCTTCCGGGAATGATTAAGAGTTTTTTCAGAATTGCGCTTGGAAATATCCTTAGGCACAAGACCGGCGCATTCATTAACGTTGCTGGCCTGGCCACTGGACTGGCGGCATCTTTCCTTATACTACTTTGGGTACAGGATGAACTAAGCTATGAGAAGTTTAATGAGAATGCCGAAAATATATACCGTGTTGAGGAGGACCAGTTCTATTCCGGCGAACGATATCACGTAACAGTAACGCCGCATCCCAGCGGTCCGGTCTGGAAAGAAAAAATTCCGGAGATCAAGGACCAGACTCGTGTCAACAGGCTTCCCAGGATACTTTTCAGGCAGGGTGAGAACGTCTTCTTTGAAACCCAGGTTGTAGCTGCAGATTCGGGCCTGTTCCGGATCTTTACTTTGCCCCTGGTACAGGGAGACAGGATGACTTTGCTGAGGGCTCCTCATTCAATTGTTCTGACTGAAAGCCTTGCGAATAAGTACTTCGGTACAGACAATCCCATGGGTAAGACACTGAACCTGGAGAACAGGTATCAGTTTACTGTAACAGGAGTAATGAAGGACCTGCCTGGAAACTCAATGTTCACCTTCGGAGCTGTGCTGCCTTATTCCTTCCTCAGGGAAATAGGAGCAATAAGCGATTCCTGGGGGAATAATTCAATACTTACCTTTCTCCTGATGGAGGAAGGCTTCGACATAGCCGCTGTTAACAAGAAGCTGACAGATGTGGTTCTTGAATTCAATCCGGAGACTCAGACAAAGTTTGTATTATTCCCCCTGACAGATATACATCTTCATGCGCAGTTCGGCTATTCAAGCAGCAACGGACCGGTAATAGCAGTACTGATATTCACTTTTATTGCAGTATTTGTCCTGCTCATAGCATGCATAAACTTTATAAACCTGTCAACTGCAAGGGCAGCCTCGCGAAGTAAGGAAATAGGAATAAAGAAGGTAGCCGGAGCAGACAAGAAAACACTTGTTATGCAGTTCATGCTCGAGTCGCTGCTCCTCGTTTTTATGGCAATGATTCTTGCCCTGCTGCTGGTAGGGCTGTCTCTTGGTGTTTTCAACAACATTACAGGAAAGACCTTTGAAACAAGCAATCTTTTCAGTACGAAATTCATTCTCAGCTTTCTGGCTGTAGGCTTTTCCGCCGCATTGATATCAGGCATTTACCCTGCTTTTGTTCTTTCATCATTCAATCCTGTTGAAGTGTTAAAAGGCGAAAGGAAATCAGGCACAGGCGGCATAACATTGAGGAAGGTCCTTGTTGTAATACAGTTCACCCTTTCAATTCTTATAGCAGTGACAGCAATCTTCCTGTACAAACAGCTCAGATATCTTCAGGAGATTGAACTGGGTTTCGACAGGAAGAACCTTATCTGCATTCCGATGGCTGAAGGGATGAAGCAGAAATACCATTCGCTTAAGACTGAACTTGAGAACGAAACCCTTATAAAAGGAGTAACGGCCGCACGGAGCAACCCGGTGCGCATAGGTAGTAATTCAGGGGGGGCCGGCTGGGACGGGAAGGATCCGGAAAAACAGGTTCTGATAGGTACTAATGCGGTTGACTATGATTACCTCGAAACGATGAAAATGGAACTCGTATCGGGACGGGATTTCTCCAGGGAGTTCACTTCCGACCTTGCAAGGGATACAACGGGAAATTTCCTTGTCAATGAGGAAGTCGCGAAAATAATGGGAGATGGTGACGTTGTAGGGAAGAACTTCAGTTTCATGGGGCTTTCAGGCAGGATTGTGGGAGTCCTGAAGAACTTCCACTTTAAAAGCGCCGATCAGCCGATTGAGCCTATTGCATTTGCACTGGCAGATACAAGATTCCTGAGTTTTATTCTTATCCGCCTGTCGGGGTCGGATATCCCCGGATCGATAAAAGCTGTGGAAGGAGCATGGAAAATTATCCCGGATTATCCCCTCGATTATACATTTGTAGACCAGGACTATGAAAACCTCTTCCGCACTCAGATGCGCCTGACAAGCCTTCTTAAGTATTTTACAGTGCTTGCTGTTATTATTGCCTGTCTTGGGCTTTATGGTCTTTCATCATATTCAACCGGGAGAAGAACCAGGGAGGTGGGTATAAGAAAGGTCATGGGGGCGGGTCAGCCTGAGATTGTTAAATTGATAACATTTGAGTTTCTCATTCCTGTCATAATTTCAATTGTTATTGCCTTCCCCCTGGCAGCAGTAGTGGTGGGCAAGCTGCTCAGCCAGTTTGCAAACAGGATAGATATGAGTATCAGTGTTTTTGTGCTTGTCGCCCTTGCTTCAGTGATTATTGCGACGCTCACTGTTTCTTACCAGGCATTCAGGGCCACAAGGATTAATCCTTCGGAAGCTGTTAAAAACGAATGACAGCATCATGCATCATTTGCAAAATTAATGTGTCTATTAATAAGACAATATCACTTTTATCCCGGATTATCCCCTCGATTATACATTTGTAGACCAGGACTATGAAAACCTCTTCCGCACTCAGATGCGCCTGACAAGCCTTCTTAAGTATTTTA